>JBBQMX010000014.1:0-10264 GCA_038329375.1 Pseudomonadales bacterium
ACCTACATTGGTATCAAAGAAGAGGAGATCAACAATCAACAGGATGTCGTGATCAATATATCCCTGACATACGACGCCACCGCAGCCGTGACCAACAACGAGATTGAGTCGGCACTGAACTACCGCACCATCACCAAGCAAATTATTCATCATATCGATGGCAACCGGTTCGCCCTGCTGGAACGCATGACTCACGAGGTACTCAGCATTGTGATGGAACACAAAGCCGTGCAATGGGCGAAGGTGGAAATCGACAAGCCGCACGCGTTACGCTATGCCGAGTCGGTGTCTGTAAGTCTCGAAGCGCACCGGGCTCAAACCACATAATTCCCGGAGCACATCCGCTATGCCTGAAAGTCACCCCGAAGCGCTGCGCCAAATCCTCACGACGGTCCGCACCATTGCTCTGGTCGGCGCCAGTGAGAAAAGCCATCGGGCCAGTTACGACGTCATGGCCTATCTGCAAGGCCGGGGTTATCGGGTTATTCCGGTGAATCCTCGCCTTGCTGGCCAGAAACTGCTGAGCGAAACGGTTTATCCCTCGCTTCAGGCCATACCCGAACCTGTCGACATGGCGGACTTCTTCATCGCCTCGGAACGTGTCGGACCGCTGATGGCGACCGCCACCAAGCTGGCTATTCCGGTACTCTGGCTGCAACTGGGTGTCATTGATGAAGAGGCGGCGAAAGAAGCAGAACAGGCCGGCCTGACTGTGGTCATGAATCGCTGCCCGAAGCAGGAAATTCCTCGTCTTGGCATACCACTTGTGAGCCGGATATCGGGCTGAACCGCAACAAGGCCTTTGATTGTTCCCGGTTACCTTCCGCCGCTTCGCCCGACTGACTTCAATAGTGGATGCATTTGAAGCTATAACCAGCGAGCGCTGTTATCGTGAGGGCTATGGGCATCAAATGCTCTGGAAAGCGGATTCTGACGTATCCTTGTTTGACCAGTGCATTTTGTATGTTCCGACCCGGAGCCTTATGTGCCAAACCGAAAACCAGTAACAGGCATTGTTAACTCACTACTGCTGAGACGGCTTCTGCCTGTTGTGATTTTCGTGACTTTTCTGGTGATCGCCAGTGGCCTCAAATATGGCATAGATCAACAGAATGTTGCCCTGATAAATCAGAATCTCGAATCTGAAGCCCGCGGGCTGGCCATAGAACTCGAAAAGGATTTAAGCGCCCACCTGACCGCGCTTCGCCGCATGGCAGAACGGCGGGAAGTAGAACCTGGTATTTCGGAACAGGCGTGGCAAGAAGACGCCCGCAACTATCTCGAAGATTTTGGCACCTACCAGGCGATTGAGTGGATCGATGCTGACCACATCATCCGTTGGCTCGAACCCATGGAGGGCAACGAGGACGTTCTCGGCTTTAACGTTGCCTCCTCGGAAGAGCGGCGACAGGCACTTGAACGTGCGGCCCTCACCGGTCGGCTGGACATATCCGGCGTGATCGAGCTCAAGCAGGGCGGCTTGGGGCTGGTCATCTACGTGCCGATTGACGAGGGTGAGAGGAACAATGGCTACATCGCCGGTGTGTTTCGCATGGAAGGTCTGGTTGATGCTTTGCAAACCCCAGCTATCCAGACAAATTTCGATATCAATATTGTTGAGAATGGCCAGATCGCCTATAGCATCGATTCAAACGAACCGCCGAATCGGGCATTTGTGCAAAGTGCCACGATTGACCTGCCAGCGTTAGACTGGTTGGTGCAGCTCTCCCCTACCCCCACCTGGATAGCGCGTCATCTCAGCTTCTGGCCCTGGGTAACGTTCGCAACCATGTTGCTTATGGGTATGCTGGTTAGCCTGTCCACGCTGCTGGTTCAACTTATTCTGAAGCACAATCAGGCCCTGTTACTAACACACAATGAACTGCAGCAGGAAATTGATCAGCGCAAATCCGTCCAGCAGGACCTTGCCCACCTGGAATCCACCGACGCCCTCACCGGGCTGGCTAACCGGCGTTTCTTCATGGAAGACCTGGCCCATACCCTGACTATGGCGGATCGACAGCTCCGACAAGTGGGGCTGATCATGATCGACCTCGACCGGTTCCAGACCCTCAATGACTCCCTCGGCCACCAGTTCGGCGACGAATTGCTGATCAAGGTTGCCGATCGCCTTAACTCCCTGAGCGATGAATGCATACTGGTAGCATACTCTGGCGGCGATGAATTCATGTTTTGCCAGCAGCAGGTCGCAGCTATTGACGACGTTATCAACCTGCTGGGCCAGATCAAACAGGCATTCAGCGAACCTTTCGATGTTCAGGGCCAGTCCCATAGCATTACCGCCACTATGGGGGTTGCGGTCTATCCGCAAAGTGGCCTCGACGCGGATATTCTCCTCCGTAACGCCGATGTTGCCCTCTACCGGGCCAAGGAAAGTGGCCGCAACACCTACCAATTTTACACCGAAGGCATGCAAGACCGGGAAGTCATGCGGCTGGAACTGGACAAGGACCTTAACCAGGCGCTGGCAGACGACCAGTTTGTGCTGTATTTCCAGCCCCAACTCGACCTTGCGACCATGCAGGTAGGCAGCGTCGAAGCACTGATTCGCTGGCAACACCCGGTTCGCGGTTTGTTGCCGCCGGTGGACTTCATTCCTCTGGCTGAAGAAAGCGGCCGGATCAAAGACATCGGACGCTGGGTGATAAAGGCCGCCTGTCGCCAGCTGGCAGAGTGGGCTGATGGACCTTTGGCGCATTTGAGAATCGCCGTTAACCTGTCCGGCCGCGAATTGGACGATGATCAACTGGTTGATCACATACAGCAAGCATTGGCGTCTCACTGCCTGTCAGCAGAGCAGCTGGAGGTGGAACTGACCGAAGAGATCTTCATCGAGAACCTCGAACGGAACCTGAACCAGCTTACGCGGCTCAACAAGCTCGGGGTGCACCTGTCGATTGATGATTTTGGTGTTGGCTACTCCTCTCTCGGCTACCTTCGGGACTTCCCAGTCGATCTGCTCAAAATTGACCGGTCGTTTATCACCGGTGTCACAGAGCGTCACGACGATTCTGTGATCACCCGCGCAGTTATTAATCTGGCCCATAATCTGGGTATTCAGGTTGCCGCCGAGGGCATCGAGACCGAGGCCCAGCTCAACTTCCTCCGCAGCCATCGCTGTGACCTCGCCCAGGGCTTCCTGATCAGCCGCCCCATTCCGGCAGATGAACTGATGGTGCTGCTAAAAAATGGCATCAGCTTTGAAAGCATGACCAGCGCGCCTTGAAATCGAACAGCGAAGATCCCACCCTTGACCCAACTCTCCGTATCAATGGCATCCATATATGAGCTCTGACTACCTGAACCGGGAGCAGGACCATCAGCTAAGGCGCTGGGAAACCTGGAACCGACAGTATTTTATCTTTGCGTTTTTTACTCTCATTGTAGTGTTGGTGTTCAGCAGCCAGCTCGGTCTTTCCAGTGGGGAAAGCTGGGGGCCTCTCGGCATTATCATTGCCGCCCTCGTGGCGCCGATTGTGGTGTTGCAGTTGCGTCTTTCCTGCCCCGCCTGTGGCCACCGTATTGGCTGGCAGGCCAAATTGCTGGCGCCAGACCAGTGCCGCCAGTGCAAAGTGTTTTTGCGTGCAAAAGAATGATTCCAGGCTATTGACCTGTGAGCGACTCACAGGTTTTAAACTCGCATAATGATTACTCAATCCCAGAGACTGGACATTATGAGAGTCGGTGAACTTGCCAGAACAGCCAGGGTGAACCCTGACACTGTGCGTTTTTACACCCGCGAAGGACTGCTCCGGCCTGACCGTAACCCGTCGAATAACTATCAGGAATACTCGTCAGACGATTTGCAGAAACTGCGCTTCGCCCGCAAGGCCCGCCAGTTGGGCTTTTCCCTGCCAGAAATAAAATCCATCCTGTCTCACGCCGACGACCATCACTCGCCCTGCCCTATGGTGCGGGAGGTATTTGAGCACCGGCTGAACGAAGTGGAAGCGCAACTGCAAGAGCTGCACAATCTCCGTGATCGCATGAAGAATGCACTCGAGGCCTGGCAATCAATGCCCGATGGCACCCCTGACGGCCACACCATTTGTCGCCTGATTGAACACTGGGATGACCCTGCCAAGGCCGGTAAGGAAGAATCGAGATGACTGATCAACAACACGGCCCCGGCAATCAGGTTCACCTCTCTGTCAGCGGTGCCAACTGCGCTTCCTGCGTGCGGACTATAGAACAGGCCCTGCTCTCCGTTGAAGGTGTCAGCTCTGCCCATATGAATCTGGCAGACAGCGTCGCCACTGCCGGTGGTCAGGCTGATCCGGACGTACTCGCACAGGCGGTATCCAGTGCCGGATATAGTGCCCGCGTTATTGCGGACCCGGACACCGATCAGGACAATAAAGAACAGGAAGACAAAGCCCGGTACCGCGCTCTGCTGGTCAAGATGGCCGTCAGCCTCGGGTTGGGCATCGCCCTGATGGTCTGGGGCATGGGTTTTGGCGACATGATGGTCACGCCCGCCAACCAGACTACCTGGCTGATACTGGGCGGGCTGACTCTGGTGGTGATGATTTTTACCGGTGGCCATTTTTACTCCGGGGCCTGGAAAGCCTTCCGCCATCATAATGCCAATATGGACACCCTGATCGCTCTGGGCACCGGCACGGCCTGGCTGTATTCCATCGTGGTGGCGAGCATCCCGGGTGCTCTGCCGGATATGGCCCGGCACGTTTACTTCGAAGCCTCCGCCATGATAATTGGCCTGATCAATCTGGGCCAGGCCCTGGAACTGCGAGCCAAAGGCAAGACCTCGGAAGCAGTAAAGCGCCTGCTGGATCTGCGGGCAAAAACTGCCCGGGTGATCCGGGATGGCGAGGAAAGCGATCTGCCCGTCGAGCAGGTGCGGCGCGGCGATAGCATTCGCGTTCGCCCGGGCGAAAAGTTACCGGTAGACGGTGTTGTCTCCAAAGGTGAAACCCGTATCGACGAGAGCATGCTCACCGGGGAACCCATGCCGGTCGGTAAGAAGCCGGGCGACGACGTCTCAGCCGGCACCCTGAATACCCACGGTGCCATCATTTACCAGGCCACCCGGGTCGGCAGCGAAACTGCGCTGGCCCAGATCATCCGGCTGGTCAAGAAAGCCCAGGGCTCGAAACCGGAAATCGGCCGGCTGGCAGACCGTATTTCTTCGGTGTTTGTGCCCAGCGTGATGCTGATTGCCGTCTTCACCGCGCTGGTCTGGTATAACGTCGGACCGCAACCGGAGGTGGTCCACATGATGGTGGCTGCGACCACGGTGCTGATTATCGCCTGCCCCTGTGCCCTGGGTCTCGCCACACCGATGTCGGTGATGGTGGGGGTGGGCAAAGCGGCCGAATATGGCGCCCTGATCCGTCATGGCGATGCGCTACAGACAGCGGGTAAAATCAGCCTGGTGATTCTGGACAAAACCGGCACTATCACTGAGGGTCATCCGGCGGTTACTCACGTCCACGCCGTTGATGGCGACCAGCACCGTTTATTGTCACTGGCTGCAGGCCTGGAGCAGCATTCCGAGCATCCATTGGCCGCAGCCATAGTCGCCAAAGCCCGGGAGGAGAATGCCTCGCCGGAAGGGGTCGAGCAGTTTGAGGCGCTCAATGGCCAGGGTGTCCAGGGCAACGTCAACGGCACCATTGTTCGCCTGGGTAACCGGCGTTGGCTTGAAGCCGAAGGTGTTGACCTGTCCGTTCTGGCGAACGAGGCCGAGATCATTGCGCGGCAGGCTGGTACCCCGTTATTCCTGGCGGAGGGCAATCAGGCGCTCGGTGTTATTGGCGTCGCCGATGCCATCAAGGCCGATTCGGAGGCGGCGATTCGCCGGCTCCACGAGGCTGGCGTCCGGGTAATGATGGTTACCGGCGATGTCGAGACCACAGCCAGAGCCATTGCTGAGAAGACCGGCATCGACGATTTCCGGGCCAGCGTGCTGCCGGAAGACAAGGCCCGTATTGTTGAAGAAATGCGCCAACAGGGCTACGTCGTCGCCATGGTCGGAGATGGCATCAATGATTCGCCTGCGCTGGCCGCGGCCGACGTGGGTTTTGCCATCGGTACCGGAACCGATGTAGCCATCGAAAGCGCCGCTATCACGCTGATGCGCGGTTCATTGCACGGCGTGCCCGATGCCATTGAGATATCCCGGGCAACCATTCGTAATATTCATCAGAACCTGTTCGGGGCATTTATCTATAATACTATGGGAATACCGATTGCAGCAGGCGTGCTGTACCCGGTCTGGGGCATTCTGATGAGCCCGATTCTGGCAGGTGCCGCCATGTCGCTTTCGTCAGTTACCGTCGTTACTAACGCCAACCGGCTGCGGTTATTTAACACCACACAGCCTAGAGGGGGAACCCATGACTAGTCTGGTGGTCAATCTGGGTGGCCTGATCCTGATGGCCGCTATTGTCGCCTGGTTCTGGTGGCCGGGAAGCCGCACTCTCAAGGCTGGCAATAGCGAGCTCTCCCAACATCATCAATGAGGTACTGCACTATGAAGCTCAAAGCCCTCGGCCTGGCGCTTTCGCTGGCCTTCAGTAACCTGACAATGGCAGCAGAAAACGACGATAAAATCACGGTCTACAAATCTCCGAGTTGCGGCTGCTGCGGAGACTGGGTCAAGCACCTGGAAGAAAATGACTTCGACGTGGAAGTTCACGATACCGACAACCTGAACCCGATCAAGCGCGAGGCTGGCCTCACGCCTGCACTGGCCAGTTGTCACACGGCCTTTGTGAACGGTTATGCGATTGAGGGTCATGTGCCCGCCAGCGACATCCGTCGCCTTATCGAGCAGGCACCGAAGGCTCGTGGCCTGACCGTTCCGGGTATGCCGGTGGGCTCGCCGGGAATGGAGATGGGAGACCGCCAGGATACTTATCAGGTGTTGCTTTATAACGATGAGGGTCAGACCAAAGTGTTTGCTGAATACCCGTAAGTTACGCATCGGCCGGGGCGACCCCTCCTTGAATAACGCGCGTAAGCGATCAATTTCAGGTGTGTCGCCCCCGAGGGTCTGACTCGGGAGATCATAACCGGTATACTCCGGCAGATATCCATTCCCATACCAGTCAGGTTCTTTTGCATGCTTAATGCCGACGCCCTCCAGCAGTTGCGCCAGCTCAAAACCGATATTGAATCCACCAAAGTTGTGTTGTCCGGCACCATTAAGTCGACCAACGGACGTTTTGGCTTTGTCGCACTGGATGATGGTCGTGACCTTTTCCTGCCACCGGACGAGATGCAAAAGGTGCTGCCCGGCGACCGGGTCAATGTCACCGAGCAAGTCGGCGACAATGGCAAGAGCCAGGCAATCATTGACGAGTTGCTGGCCACCCGGCTCAAGACGTTTGTCGGTAAGTATCTGATTCAGGGTAAAGGTCATTTTGTCGTGCCTGAAACGCCCGGGATCAATCGCTGGATTTTCATTCCGCCCCAGAAACGGCTGAATGCCGAGCCAGATGACTTCATTTACTGTGAAATATCCCGCCATCCTTTCAAGGACAGTAAAGGCCAGGCGGCCATCCTGCGCATTATTGGCAAAGCCGGCCAGCCCGGCATCGAACGGGCCTTCACCCTGGCCAGCTTTGATCTTGACGACACCTGGCCAGAAGCTGTGGAAAAACAGGCCAGTGCCCTCGATGAGTCCACTGTTCAGGCCCTGATCGAAGGACGGCAGGACCGCACTTCCCAGCCTTACGTCACCATCGACAGCCCTAACACCCAGGATATGGACGACGCACTGCTGGCAGAACCCAATGCTACCGGCTGGACACTCTCAATAGCCATTGCGGACCCGAGCGCACTCATCGACCAGGGCAGCGCTGCCGAAACCCTGGCGCGTCAGCGCGCCACCGCCATTTACTTCCCCGGTGAGCCGATGCCCATGCTGCCGGATGCCATCAGTACCCGGTTGTGCTCGCTGATGCCAGAGGTGAACCGTCTGGCGCTGGTGTGCGATGTGCAAGTCAATAACGATGGCAGCCTTGGGGATTACAGTTTTCACCAGTCGGTGATTCACTCCAAAGGCAAACTCAGTTATGACCTGGTAGCCAATGTCGTTCAGGGGCGGGAAGATGATGAAACCCGGGCCTTGCCCGCTGATGTTCACAATAGCCTCGACCAGTTGCACCAGGTCGCTGGAGCCCTGCGAAAGTGGCGTTCAGCCCACGCCCTGTTGGGCAACGAGCGGGCCGAATTCCGCCTGCGCCTGGACGAAAACCGCCGTGTCCGTCAAATTGATCCGGCCGTGCAGAATGAAGCCCACCGTCTGGTGGAAGAATGCATGATCGCCGCCAACCGCAGCGTGGCTGACTTCCTCGGCAAGCAGGACAAAGGCCTGTTTATCCAGCATCCGGGCCTGCGCGCGGAGCGGGCCGATAACATAAGGGCTCTGTTGAGAGACTATGCCCCTGAACTTGCTGACCTCGACCCAGCCGACCCCGAAGGTTTTAAAAACCTGATGCGCCAGGCCGAAAAGGCCAGCAGCGAGGTGCCGGTCAAGAGCATTGTTGCCCGCCAACTGGCTCGCGCAGTGCTCTCGTTTACCCCCGCGCCACACCAGGGCATGGGGCTGAGTGCCTACACCACCTTCACCTCACCTCTGCGTAAATTCTCCGACTTCTACGTGCACCGTTTGCTCAAGGCTGCGCTCTGGAAACAGCCCCTCCACGCCCTGCAAAACGCAGAGTTGGAGAGTCTTCAGGCCGCCCAGATCAGAGCCAGGCAAGCCGCCAACAGTCTCGATAGCTGGCTCAAGTGCGACTTCGCCAAGAAGCTTGGCGACCAGCCTATGACCGGTGTTATCAGCCGTACTATCCCGGCCGGATTTTTCGTACGACTGGACAGCAATGGGCTGGAAGGCTTCGTAAACTGCAAAACCGTTTCCGGCAAGTACAGTTTTGATCCGATCACGCTGCGCCTGAACGGCAAAAGCCGGTTTTTCCAGATTGAGCAACCCGTTACCGTCACCCTTGCCGGCGTTGACGACGAACGCAAACAAATTAATTTCAAGCTGGTGGACAAAAAACCGCCCACGGAAGAAACACGTCCGGCTTGAAAAGCCAATCGCCAAGGCGCATCGTAAGTATCAGGGACACAGTGAACCACGCAGTTAAAGCAGGAGGGTAAATCGATGCGCCCCGACGAGTTCATGAGAAAATACGGCTTCGACAAGGACGAAGAGGAGCGCGACCATAGTCTCCGGCACAATGCCCTTGAGCATGCCAGACACCTGAAACGCCCCCACGCTGGCACCCCCCATGATTGGGAGGAGTGGGAGCGTTACCGCCAGGAACATCCGGACGAAGTCGAAAACGACGATCAGGACGATAAAGCTTAGGGAGCCTCTGGAGGCCAAAGGCGATCCAGGAGTTGTTCAGAGGCTCTTTAGCCCGTGCCGTTTACCTCTGCCAGCATCTGGCCAACCTGCTGGTCCTTGGCGCTCCATATTGACGATACCCAGCCGCGCACATCTCCCCGCTGTTTTTCATCCCGGCTACGAAGTTCCGCCGGAATCGGCACGGTATCAATAACCATATAGACTTCTTCAACCCGTCCACACAGAAAATCCCAAAAGCTGGGAGCACCGCTGGGGTAGGCAATGGTGACGTCCACCAGAGTCTCGATGGAATCCCCCATCGCATCCAGAACAAACGCAACGCCGCCAGCCTTGGGTTTTAACAGATGTTGGTAGGGCGATTTCTGGCCGGCATGTTTGGCCGGGGAGAAACGGGTACCCTCAACAAAATTCGTTACACTCACCGGCGTAGTGCGGAACTTCTCACATGCCCGTCGGGTGGATTCCATATCCTTGCCGCGCATTTCCGGGTGCTTTGCCAGGTATTCCCTGGAATAGCGCTTCATAAACGGGAAATCCAGCCCCCACCAGGCGATACCAATCACCGGAACCCAGATCAGTTCTTTCTTGAGAAAAAACTTCAGGAACGGCGCCTTGCGGTTGAACACCCGCTGCATGGCAAAAATATCCACCCAGCTTTGATGATTGCTCAACACCAGATACCAGCTCTCCCGCTTGAGCTGGTCGTCACCTTTTACATGCCAGCGGGTGCTCTGGGTCAGCTTCATCCAGCCGGTGTTACAGGCAACCCAGGATTCTGAAACCCAGATTATCAGCCGGGTGCACCACAGTCGAAACCCGGCATGGGGGACCACCAGTTTGAGCAAAGCCGGAATATAGAGCAGCACACACCAGAAAAGCGTATTCAGCGCCAACAGGAAA
>JBBQMX010000015.1:0-10212 GCA_038329375.1 Pseudomonadales bacterium
AGGCTGAAACGAGGCTTTTTCTTGTATTCATGGTGTTTTCCTCATGGTATTCACCGGGGTTGGTTCTGGTTAAAACAGGGCCAGGCTGCTGTCAGGAATATCCGTAACCAGCATATGACCCGGACTATGGGTGATAGCGAATTCGACACCGGCATCAATAATGACCTGCTGAGGTGTCACGCCACAGGCCCAGAATACGGGGACTTCGTTTTCCCGCATGGATACGGGGTCGCCATAATCTGGAGAGCTGATGTCTGAAATGCCGATCAGGGAGGGATTTCCAAAGTGCACAGGCGAACCGTGAACCTGAGGGTAGCGAGTCGTTATCTGTATCGCCCGAATGGCGTCAGCGGCCGAAAACGGGCGCATGGAAACCACCAGGTTGCCGCCAAAACCGCCAGCGGTCGTAAGTGGCACAGTGGTGTTGAACATCGGCACATTTCGCGCTTCGTCTATGTGCCGCACACTCAAGCCAGCCTGGAGCAGGGCGTGCTCGAAGGTAAAGGAGCAACCAATGGCAAAGGTAACCATATCTTCCCGCCAGACATCTGCGACGTCGGGTACGATGTCACTCACTTTGCCGTTAAGGTAAATGCGATAGGCAGGTAGATCCCGGGAGATATCGAGATCGGACGCCAACGCTTCACAGTGACGTGCTCCCGGTTCGCTGACGGCGAGCAGGGGACAAGGTTTGGGGTTGGCCTGACAGAAGCGTAAAAATCCACCAGCTTGTGATTCCGGCAGAATAACCAGGTTCACTTGAACGTATCCGCTGGCCAAACCCGAAGTCGGTCCGGTCAGTAAGCCCTGTCGGGCGGCCAGGCGAACCGCGCTCGGCGTTGACTGCGAATTGAGCTGGTTGGTCGTTGACATACGTCTGCCTCAAAATGAACTTTTTTACATTTAAGGCAGAACGACTGATTTATACAATTCGAAATTTAGGATCAGTTACGATCGAAAAAGCTGATCAGTCAATATTATGTAATATTTCTGGGAACTTAGGAATTGCACTCATTCGGTCAGCAACGGTAATGATGGCCAGTTCGGCAATAGCGTGTACCACATTACCGCCCGGTGAAGCCCGATAAGCTGCGCTGAACACCAGATCGGGCACTGAAGCATTAACGACAAACTCACGGAGCAGTCCGGAGTCCAGCTCCTGTTGCAGAATTTCGCGGGGCAGAGCGCTGACCCCAAGGCCATCGACTGTCATGCGAATGATGGTAGAGAGGGAAGAGCTGGAATGAATCCGCGTGGAATGATTCATCGGGTCCACCAGGGAGCGGATGGCCACGTAAGGTTCACTTTTTCTCGGGTAGGTCACAATGGGCCACGTCGCCAGCTCGGAGAGCGACATGGGTGTGTCCGGTAGATCGAGCTTCGGACTTGCCACCCAGATCAGGGAGTACCTGCAAAGATCCCTGTTAATAATGCCAGGCTGATTGACGTTGCCCATGAGGAAAGCGATATCGATCTCATGATGCTTTAATTTTTCGGCCAGATTGACCGATATGTCGACATCAAGCTCAAGATTTATTGCCGGGTATGCTTCGCTGACTCGCTCAATGAGTTGTGGCAGCCAAGTGTGAGCGATGGTTTCCGACACCGCGAGACGGATGGTTCCTTTTATCGAGGCTGGCTTGGCGACGGCCTGCAGCATCTCGGCATGCAGGCTCAACATCTTCTCCGCATAGACGAGAAACTCCCGGCCTTTGGCCGTCAGCGTTATCTTCTTGCTACTACGATTAAAAAGCTCCACTCCCAACTGATCTTCCAGCCCCGCTATTCGCGCTGAAACCGAGGGTTGCGAAGCATAAACCCTGCTGGCGGCTGCCCTGAAGCTTCCCAGGCGGGCTATCCAGACAAAAGTTTCCAGCGTTCTAATGTTCATCAGGTTACCGACTTGGCATAAATATGAGTTGTAGCATAGTCTATCGAGAATACGTGTCCTGGTGCGTGCAGCAACCATACACACCAATAAGATGAGAGATAAATCATGAGTAACCCGATAGTAGCGGATAACAAGCCGAGCAAAGTAGAGCTCACCGTGGGTGAGAAGTATGCTTTCTGTGCCTGTGGGCGATCAGACAACCAGCCCTTTTGTGATGGCACCCATAAGAAGTTCAGTGCTGAGGTTGGAGGGAGAACTGCGGAATAGGGGAGTCAAGGCGGCTGCCGGGTCAGAACGGCGCATCTCTGACACTCTCCATTACCACAAAGGTGCTGGTCTGCAGGACGTGAGGCAGAGCTGAAATCTGCTCGCCCAGCACCTGTCGATATTCTGTCATGTCCCGGGTCCGAACTTTCAGCAGGTAGTCGAAATTACCAGCAATCATATGGCATTGTTCCACCGCAGAGACCTTCTTTACGGCAGTGTTGAAGGCTGTCAGTGCGTTGCTGCTGGTGTCGGTCAGGGTAACTTGCGCAAAGGCAATATGACTTTGCCCCAGCTTGGTCTGGTTGACCTGTGCGGCATAGCCGGTGATGTAACCTTGCTCCTCGAGGCGTCGCATGCGGACCTGGCACGGAGTTTTGGAGAGCCCGACGCGGGATGCAAGCTCAGTGACTGTGATTCGGGCGTTGCCTTGAAGCTCTCGAATAATGGAGTGATCAATTCTATCCAGTTCCACCATGCTTTCAGTTCCTCGCTGAACATAAAGACTCGTTGACAGCCAGAATACATTTAAATGGCCTTTTTCTGGAATCAATAAAGTTAAAATGACTGCGTGACTCCAGTCTGATCTCCTGTTGGATCCGTGACGTAAAATCTGGTGCAAACCCCCAAAGACTGGGTTTTTTGTCTTTTATCCCGTATGAAACGGGATCTGTGACCTGGAGCGGAACGCTGCATGTCAGTGGCAGAAGCACTTTGGGGGGACTATGCTGATGAAGCGCTATCGGGTGCTTTGCAGGCGTATAAAACTAGGTCGGCGCAGATAACACCAGGTCTTTTACCTTGTTTTCCCATTTTTGTTAGATAAAATTAAGGTTTTGGTAATAAAAAAAGACGTTAAGTAATGTTTAGCGGAATTTAATGGCCGAAATGTCTTTTTGATTCTCGGTAGAATGAGGAATAAATAACCAAAAGGGTATAACTATGCGACCACAGCAATCCGTAACTCCCGAACTTGTCGATAGTAGACAAGCCATTCGAGATTACACTCTGGCGGATGAATACACGGTCATCAGCGAAATGATTGCCGGCGCTCAGTTGACTCAGGAAGAGCGTAAGGCTATTTCCGCTCGTGCAGCCGAGTTGGTTCGCAACGTCCGTAAAAACGCCAAGTCTTCTATTATGGAAAAGTTTCTTGCGGAGTACGGGCTTAGCACCAAAGAGGGTGTGGCGCTGATGTGTTTGGCCGAAGCCATGTTGCGGGTGCCGGACAGCACGACCATTAACGACCTTATTGAAGACAAGATTACTTCCGGAAGTTGGGGTTCCCATGTGGGCAAGGCCTCTTCCTCTTTGATAAACACGGCGACCATCGCCCTGCTGATGACCAGCAACCTGCTCAAGGATTCCGAGCGCAAAAGCGTGGGCGAGACTCTCCGTAAGCTTCTGAAGCGTTTGGGTGAACCGGTGAGTCGCACGGTGGCCGCCCAGGCCATGAAAGAGATGGGTCGGCAATTCGTGCTCGGGCGCGACATCAAAGAAGCCCAGAAAGCGGGTGAAGACTACATGAAAAAGGGCTACACCTACTCCTATGACATGCTGGGGGAGGCTGCCCGCACGGATCACGATGCCCAGCGCTACTACAATTCCTACTCTGACGCTATTGACAGTATCGCTAAACATTGCAGTGGTGATGTTCGCAAGAATCCGGGCATTTCGGTCAAGCTCTCTGCGCTGCTTGCAAGGTATGAGTACGGCAACAAAGACCGGGTTATGAAGGAGCTTGTGCCGAGGGCCAGGCGGCTGGTCAAAAAAGCTGCCGCCGCTAATATGGGCTTCAATATTGACGCAGAAGAGCAGGACCGGCTGGATCTCTCGCTGGACGTAATCGAGACTCTCCTGAGTGACCCTGAGCTGGCAGGCTGGAATGGTTTCGGCATAGTTGTGCAAGCTTACGGCAAACGTGCTTCCTTTATGCTGGACTGGCTGTACGGGATGGCTGAACAATACGACCGTCGCATCATGGTGCGGCTGGTTAAAGGTGCCTACTGGGACGCTGAAATCAAACGTGCCCAGGTGATGGGCCTGGACGGATTCCCGGTGTTCACCCGCAAGGCCTGCAGTGATGTGTCGTACCTGTCCTGTTCTACAAAATTGTTGAACATGACCGATCGCATATACCCGCAGTTCGCGACCCACAACGCGCATTCGGTGTCGGCAATTCTTGAGCTTGCCAGGTCAAGAAGTGAAGCCAACTATGAGTTTCAGCGTCTGCACGGTATGGGTGAATCCCTGCACAGCCAGGTAATGAAAGAAAGTGGCGTACCCTGCCGGATTTATGCGCCGGTCGGAGCTCATCGCGAACTGCTGGCGTACCTGGTACGTCGTCTGCTGGAGAACGGGGCCAACAGTTCCTTCGTGAACCAGATCGCGGACACGAGTATTCAGCCGGAAGACATCGCGAAAGATCCGATCGATTCGGTCAAGGAAATGGGAAAGAACATTTCCAGTAATGCGATTGTGCATCCATTCAGGATTTTTGGTGAGAATCGCCGCAATTCCAAAGGCTGGGATCTCACTGATCCGGTAACGATCGAAGCTATTGAAGAGGGCCGTGGTGCATACAAGGAGCATCACTGGAAAGGCGGACCGCTGATTGCCGGATCCGTGGCAGGCACCGAAGTACAGGTTGTACGCAACCCCGCGAACCCGGACGATCTCGTCGGCCATGTGACCCAGGCCAACGATGCGGACATCGAAACGGCAATTTCTGCGGCCCAGGAAGGCTTTAAGTCCTGGTCGGCGACACCTGTCGAAGACCGTGCCGCAATGCTGCGGAAAGTAGCAGATCTATACGAGGAGAACACTTACGAGCTGTTCGCGCTGACCAGCCGCGAAGCCGGTAAGTCGCTGTCGGATGCCGTGGCTGAAATTCGTGAGGCAGTGGATTTTGCCCACTTTTATGCCAACGAAGGTGTTCGCAACAAGGATAGCGGCGAAGCTCGTGGTCCTGTGGTGTGTATTTCACCCTGGAACTTCCCGCTGGCCATCTTCACCGGCCAGATTCTGGCTAACCTGGTGGCGGGCAATGTGGTTCTGGCCAAGCCAGCCGAGCAGACTTCGCTGCTGGCTGTTCGAGCGGTAGAGTTGATGTACGAAGCCGGCATCCCCAAAGACGCCATTCAGCTGCTACCGGGCACTGGTGCCACGGTGGGTGCAGGTCTGACCTCAGACTCCCGCGTAGCCGGCGTATGCTTTACCGGATCTACCAACACTGCCAAGGTCATCGACAAGGCCATGGCGGAAAACATGGAGCCGGATGCAGTCATGGTGGCTGAGACAGGCGGTCTGAACGCCATGATCGTGGATTCTACAGCGCTGCCGGAGCAGGTTGTTCGGGATGTGCTGGCATCTTCATTCCAAAGCGCGGGCCAGCGTTGTTCGGCGCTGAGAATGTTGTATGTCCAGAAGGACATCGCCGATAACCTGCTGGAAATGCTTTACGGCGGTATGGAAGAACTGGGCATTGGTGATCCGTGGCTGTTGTCTACAGATGTAGGCCCGGTCATTGATGATGCGTCTGCGAAGAAAATCGTCGATCACTGCAAGAAATTCGAGAACAAAGACCAGCTTCTGAAGAAACTGTCAGTGCCGCAATCGGGTAACTTTGTGTCCCCTGCGGTGATCCGGGTGAACGGCATTGAGGATATGGAAGAAGAAATCTTTGGCCCGGTGCTGCATGTAGCTACCTTTGATGCGAAAGATATCGATAAGGTGGTGGATGACATCAATGCGAAGGGCTACGGCCTGACCTTTGGCGTTCACAGCCGGGTAGACGAGCGGGTTGATCGTATCTCCCGTCGCATCAAGGTGGGTAATACTTACGTCAACCGGAACCAGATCGGTGCGATCGTGGGTTCTCAGCCGTTCGGTGGCGAAGGCCTGTCAGGTACCGGCCCGAAAGCAGGTGGGCCTCAGTATGTGCGCCGGTTTATGAAAGGCGAGACTGTTCAGCGTCCGACGGAATCCGGTGGTGAGAAAGTGGATGCCAGGAAGCTGGAAAGCCTGATCGGCAAGCTTGAGGGGATGAACACCCAAGAGCCGAAAGCGCGGATCGAGGCCATGAAGCCGATCTTTGACTCGGTTCCGGGGCCGCTGGATGCCCACGCCGAGGAAATGCCGGGGCCAACTGGTGAGAGTAACATTCTGACCAACCACGCCCGTGGCACAGTGCTATGTCTCGGTCCGGACAAGGAAACAGCGATCGAGCAGATGACCATGGCACTGGCTCAGGGCAACAAGGCAGTCGTGATTGCGCTGGGTGTCAGTGACACCGTGGATCGCGCCGCCAAGGCCGGCCTGCCGGTAGTCGGCGTGGAAGGCCGCCTGGAGCCGGATGCCGTTGAAACGGTTAATGGCTTCGAGGCGATCGTCAGTTGTGCAAAGCCGACACTGTTGAAGCCGTATCGTCGGGCACTGATGAAGCGTGATGGAGCGCTGCTGCCACTGATCACCGAGCATAAGCTCGATCAGCGGTATGTGATTGAGCGTCATCTGTGTGTGGATACCACCGCAGCCGGTGGTAACGCCAGTCTGATTGCAGCTTCCGAGTAAACGTCCTCAAGCGAATTGAACTCTCAGGGATGAGAGTCCAATTCGCCTCATTCAGAGACTCCTGATCTCCTGACGAGTCAGAGCAGCTAACCTTGAACTGATTATTCTCCCGGGCTTCTCACTGAACGGCCACCAACTGTCGTTCAAGCTCAGTAGCCAGACCGGCTTCCAGTTTCAGTGCCTGGGCGAGTTGATCCAGCCACGCCCGCTCCATCGGATTCTGGTCATCAATCATTGCCGCACTGACCACGTAAATTTCCCGGCTCGCCTGCGGTGAGTCCGCTTTGCTGGCCAGTGCCTGGGCATCCAGGGGAGCGTCGAACTGGCTCTGGATCCAGGTGTGAAGCTCGTCGTCGGCGCCCAGTTTCTCAATTTCCTGGGTTAATAAGGCACGTTCGGTGGCGTCTATGTGACCATCTGCCCGGGCCGCCATGATCATCGCCTGGAGGATTTCCAGCCCGCGTTGTTCCTGTGCCTGGCCCTGCAGTTGTTCCAGCGGCTGGCCTTGTTGATCGGCGGCCTGTTGTCCGCCCTGATTGTTGGTTTGATAATTCTGATAGGCCTTCCAGGCCAGCACGCCAACACCGGCCAGAGCGCCGTATTTAAGCGCCGTGCCGCCCATCTTTCTGCCGCGCTTTGAGCCCATCATCATCCCCAGCGCACCGCCGCCGAGCAGGCTTTTCACATCCAGTCCACTTTGGCTTCCTGAGCTTCCTTTGTTGCCTTGCGAACGGTTGCCCTGAGACTGATTGCCCTGAAACTGCGAAGCCAGCCCGTCGACCATCTTGTTAACGTCAAAGCCGCCACTGCCGCCCTGCGATTGGCCACCAGAGGCCTGCTTCATCAAACTGTTGAGAATCGTCATTGCGTTCATGGTCAGTTTCCTTGCTGTTGAGGTTCACGAAGACCCTGCCAATCGGGATCGTTTCGCACGTTCACACCAGAGCTATTACGGTCATTCTAAACAGGTTGGTCAGCGGTTTTCATTAAGCCGTTGTCATATCGCCCCACGGGCCCCGTGTGTTGATGCGCCTGTGTATCAGGAGTTGTCCTTTGCTCAGAAGGTAGGTCGACAGTGTGTTTGCTCTGCTTTATTGAACAGCTTTCAAACGATCGTATGAATTGAGGCAATTAGTAAGATAGAATCAAACAAAGTAGGGCGCTACCCATGCTTTAGCGCTCCCTTGATGATCCGTTTAGCCATCGCAAGAGGTATTGCCATGAATTCCACTGTTCGCCGCTGGCTTGCCAGTGCTGGCGCCATGAAACGTGTTCTGACCAAGTTTGGGCCTTACCTGGGCGCCGGCATCAAGGTGAGGAGTATTGCCGATGATTTCAGTTCCGCCACGGTGGAAATGCGCCAGCACTGGTACAACACGAACTATGTGGGAACCCACTTTGGCGGGTCGCTGTATGCCATGACGGACCCTATGTATATGCTGTTGCTGATGCGGCGGCTGGGCAATGGTTACATCGTCTGGGACAGGTCGGCGAGCATTGATTTCCTCCGGCCCGGCAAGGGTACCGTAACCGCTCACTTTGAGTTGACCGACGAGCGCGTACAGGAAATTCGTGAGGCCGCAACCAGTGGCGATAAAATGTTACCGGAATGGGACGTGGAGATTCGCGATGAAGGCGGTGAACTGGTGGCACGGGTCCATAAAGTGCTTTATGTGCGGCTGAAAACATAGTTAACGTTGGTAGGCGTCTACGGCTTGAAAGAATTGATGTTGTCCGGATACCAATGTTTCTTCAGATTAGTGAGTGGACAACTGTACCGGTCTTTGTAACAGCAACTGTCCCGGTTGGTGAGGGCGAGCTGTGCTAGATTATGCCTCTTTACCTGCGAGAATGTTATGACTGCAACAACCCCGGAAGCCACCAAAGGCGTTCTTTACGGCGTCGGCGCTTATACCGTATGGGGCTGTTTTCCGCTTTTCTTTGCGCTGTTTGAGGGCGTGCCAGCTTTTGAAATACTGACCCACCGGATTATCTGGTCCAGTGTTTTTCTCGCCATTGTCATCTCCATACTTCATCGCTGGGCACCGGTTAAAACGGCACTGGCTCATCCCAGAAAGCTATGGCGTGTACTCGGATGCGCGGTACTTATCGCGACCAACTGGGGTGTTTACATTTACGCTGTGGAAACCCATCACGTGCTGCAAGCTAGCCTGGGTTATTTTCTGACCCCGCTGGTTAACGTGGCGCTCGGAATGCTGGTGTTACGAGAAAAGATGGCACGCCTTCAGAGCGTGGCCGTGGTGATCGCCGGAGCAGGAATTTTACTGCAACTTGTGCTGTTGGGTACTGTGCCCTGGATAAGTCTGGTGTTGGCCGTCAGTTTTGGTACCTATGGTCTGTTGCGCAAACAGGTAATGCTCGACGGGCTGTCCGGACTGTTTGTTGAAACGTTGCTGTTACTGCCACTGGCCTTGCTGGCCCTGGGCTGGATCAGCTCTGCCGGTGGGTCACACTTTGTGATCGATACCAGGGCATCGCTGCTGCTGATAGCTAGCGGTGTCGTCACTGCACTGCCATTGCTGGCGTTTGCTGGTGCGGCGCGTCGGTTACGGTTGGCGACATTGGGTTTTCTGATGTACATCAACCCGACGTTGCAGTTCCTTATCGCCCTGTTCGTATTCAACGAGCCGATAAGCCAGGTTCAGCTTCTCAGCTTTGTCATGATCTGGACCGCGCTTGCGCTTTACTCATGGTCGGCCTGGCAATCGAGTCCTACGGCCATTACCCGCCGCAATCGTGTGCGGGTATGAGCCGTGCCCAGGATGAAGCTATTCGACGCTTTCTTCGGCAATTTCCCGGAATGCTTTAATCAGGGTGTCAGGCTCCTGGGCACCTGAAATCATGTACTGCTGGTTGATGATGAATGCGGGCACAGCCGAAACGCCAGCCTGCTGGTAGGATGCCTCGTCGGCCCGAACCGCTTCGGCATAATCATCCGATGCCAGAATGCTTTGTGCTTCGGCGCCGTCCAGTCCGGTGGTTTGAACCCATTCGATAAGCACTTCGGGATCCGAGATGTTAGCCGCATGGCCGAAATAAGCTTCAAAAAAGGCTTTTTTCATGTCGGTCTGGCGACCATGCCCTGCCGCCCATTTCACCAGCCGGTGGGCATCGAAGGTATTGCGGGTGTGACGCTCCTGCAGTCTGGTAAAGTTCAGCCCCAGGTCTTCGGCAATGTGCATCATGTCGGTTTGCGCGGCTTGCATCTCTGCGGTGCTGCGGCCGTATTTTCGGCTCAGGGCCTGCAGAATGGGTTCGCCGTCCGAGGTATTGTCCGGGTTGAGCTCAAAAGCATGCCACTCGATCTCGAAAGTCATCTCATCAGCCAGCTCTGCCATGGTTTTTTCCAGTCGGGCGTAGCCGATTGCACACCAGGGGCATGCGATGTCAGACACGATATCTATTTTCAGGGTCTTCATAGGTTATCCTCGTGATGGCTCGTCTGGTTAAACGGTGATTGGTGT
>JBBQMX010000016.1:0-10152 GCA_038329375.1 Pseudomonadales bacterium
CGGTAGTAAAGAGGCTGATGAGACCGAGAAATCGTCCGCCAAAGCGGAGATTGAACTCACTGCGATACTGGAGGCCATGCACAATATTGGTGACCTCAATACCAGCGTTGCCTCCGCTACCGAAGAGCAGACACAGGTAATAGACGAGATTAACCGAAGCGTTGTGCAGATCAACGACCTGGCAAACGAAAGTGCAGAGCGTTCAGCGCACATCAACCAGGTCAGTGAGTCACTAGCTGGCTACGCAGAACAACTCAATAAACAGGCAGGCCGGTTCCGGGTTCAATAACCCCGGCCGGCCCGGGTATCCAGCGAATATTACTGACGGATACCTTCGACTGAAATAATAATCTCGACGGTTTCAGACGCCTTGCCCAAATTGGTCGGGATTCCAAAATCCGCCAGTTTCAGCTCTGTTTCAGCTTCGAACCCCATGCGATAGCCTCCCCAGGGGTCATCACCGTGGCCGAGCATCTCAACATCCAGCGTGATCTCCCTGGTAACGCCCCGAAGCGTGAAATCACCGGTGATTTCTGCTTCGTTTTCGCCATCCAGTTTTACGCTGGTGCTTTTAAAGGTTGCTTGCGGGAAGTCGTTTACATAGAGGAAGTCTTCACTGCGCAGATGCTTGTCACGTTCGCCGTGGTTCGAATCTACACTCGCCGTGTCTATGGTCACATTGACGGTGCTGTTTTCAGGGTTTTCAGCGTCGTATACAAACTCACCGTCAAAATCGTTGAAACGACCGTAAAGCCAACTGTAGCCCAGATGTGAAATTTTGAAAGTGACAAACTGATGCGCATCTTTCTTGTCAAAAGCATAGGTTCCGCTGTGCTCTGAGGCGTGAACACCGGCCATCATTGCCACGGATACGGCTGAGGCGATCAATTGCTTTTTCATAATCGGTAATCTCCTTCTCTGGCCTTAACAGGCCGGGTTTAAAACATATACGGATCAGATGACCGACCCGACCGGCATATAGCCAACGCTCAGTCGAGCCCCAACATCCGGCGCAGTGTATTGTCTTTATCAATAACATGATGTTTCAGCGCAGCAAGACCATGCAACCCTGCCAATACGATCAGCGCCCAAGTCGCCCAATAGTGGACTGTTCCAGCAATATCTTCGAGAAAACGCATCTGTCCAGTAACCGACGGCACTGTAAACCAGTTAAAAACGTCGATGGAGGAGCCGTCCAGGGTAGAGATCAGATACCCGCTCCCCATTGCCACGAATAACAACGCGTACAGCAAACCGTGAGCAATGCGCGCGGCCAGCACTTCCCAGCGCTGATGGCTGGCAAGAGATGCGGGCAGCGTGTTTGCCAATCGCCAGATGACCCGCAGCACCATCGTCACAAACAACAACAGGCCAACGCTTTTATGTATATGGGGCGCAGAGCGGTACCAGTCATCGTAATAGGTCAGGCCAACCATGTAATAACCGAGTCCGAAAAGCCCGAACACAACCACAGCAACCAACCAGTGCAAAACAATACTGACAACGCCGAAGCGAGAGTGCGAGTTGCTTATCTGCATAAGCTATAAGACTCCATTACATGATTGCAGTTAGTCCAACAGCCTACTGAGTGTAGGAACCCACCCACCAAAAACCAATCGGAATGTTTTGGATGCAAAGATCAGGAAAACTGATGTTTTACTTTTGTCGAATAGGAGTTTTACGGATTGAGGAACATTTTGAATAAGATAATCTGTATACATACTCTAGGCTGAAGCCTTCAACACTCAAGGAAACTGCAATGGAAGTTGAATTCGACGAAAACGTCGTTGTTCCCAGTAATAACTGAATTACACCCCTGCTCTGACGCTGCATTCGGATTATCGGGCCTGTCATCACTGTCAGGTCTTTTTTACATCTTACATACTGGTAACTTACCGGAAAGTTTGGCATTCTTCGGAAGTGATTGTTTGGCGGCAAGATATTCAGCGCCCCCCACTGTCCAGATATTAAACAGGTTGAATGTTTGTACCCTTCTGTTCCCGGCAGGGGCTTTCTGACGCCGCCGCTTCGTAACTCCAGTGACGAGATATGTCAAAAAGCATGCCGCACCGACTGGTCGACCCGCAACTTGATCTCATCAGCCCGATGCTCAATCAGCACGATTACGGCTGGAGCGCCAGCTTTCAGGGACTCATCCTTCGCACTGCCTTACAGCCTATTTTCAGTATTGCCCACAAGCGCGTAGTCGGCTATGAAGCCCTGATCCGGGCCTTCGATACGGATAACGCCAGCGTCCTGCCGATTCACTTGTTCCAGTTGCCTGCCAGTGAGCCGGAGAACGTTTTGCTGGACCGTTTGTGCCGCTACCTTCATGTTCAGAATTATTCATCATTCAGTGATCAAGTGAACTGGTTGTTTCTCAACGTCTCGCCCAAGATAGTCGCAAACGGCAGGCGCTCCGATTCGTTTTTCGGTCAGTTGTTAGAGCGCACAGGGGTTTCACCCCATCGCATTGTGGTGGAGATCGTCGAGCAGCCAACGGATGACTCCCGGCAACTTGCCCAGACTGTCGCCTATTATCAATCCCTGGGGTGCCTGACGGCCATTGATGATTTTGGCGCAGGCCACTCCAATTTCGAACGCATCTGGAACCTGTCACCGGACATTGTCAAATTGGACCGGACGCTGCTGGCACGGGCAACAAATGACCAAAAGGCACGTCAGATCCTTAACGGGATTGTGTCTTTACTTCATCAGTCGGGTTGCCTGGTGCTGCTGGAAGGCGTCGAGACCCACGATCAAGCCATGATCGCCATTGATGCCGGTGTGGATTTCGTACAGGGGTTTTATTTCTGTAAGCCAACACTTGATTTTGAGGGCATTCACCGAGACGTCGGTGATCTTGAAAGATTACTGACGGATTATAAGAGCAGAAACCGGATTCAGTTGGACCCCACCCGGCAAATCAGTGACTTTTTCAGTAATTACTTCCAGGCAGCAGTCGATCATCTGCGGCTCGGAGCAAGCCTGCAGGTGAGCTGTGCAGACCTGCTTGGCCATCATACTGTTTCACGGTGCTATCTTATCGATGCCAATGGCGTCCAGATTGACAACACCCTGGTGACCCAGACAACCGCCAGTAATCTGGACCCCCGATTCCTGCCTCTGGAAAATACCCTGAGCGCGGACTGGTATCGGCAACACTATCTGAAGCGCGCACTGGCGCAGCCAGACCACATTCAGGTCACCCGCCCCTACCTTTCGATCGCGGGGGCCCATATGTGCGTCACGCTGTCGTGGGCGTATTTTCACAACGACAGCCTCAAGGTGCTGTGCTGCGACATACTCTCCCAGTAGCAGGCCCGCTTATGCACTGCCCTCCCGGATTATTCGGACAGATTTAACTTACTGGAACGTCGTAAACCTGTGCAATAACCGCCACTGTCACCACGCCGATAAACAGGTTCATCGGTATACCCACCCTGACAAAATCCATAAACCGGTATCCACCCGGACCAAAAACCATCATGTTGGTCTGATAACCCAGCGGAGTCGCAAAACTGGCAGATGCCGCCATCATCACAGCAATAACAAAAGGCTCGGCGGGAACATTCAGGGTAGATGTCATCGAGAGCACCACCGGCAGTACCATCACTGCAGCAGCATTGTTGGTGACGATTTCGGTCAGCACCGAAACCGAGAAATAAACCAGCAACAAGGTAAACAGAAGATGACCGCTGCTCACCGCGAGGATCGCCTCAGCCGCATAGCTGGCCGCGCCGGTAACCTCCAGGGCGGCGCCCAGGGCAAACGAAGCCGCAATGGTCAGGATGACCGGCACATCGACCGCTTTCTGGGCCTGCCCCACCGAACAGCATCCGGTCATAATCATTAAAGCTGCCCCTATAAGGGCCGCATTGAGCATGCTGAGTAAGCCGGCTGCGGCTGCGCCCACCAGCAATAACAGTATCGCCCATGACAAATAGGCACGATCATGACGTGGGGTTTCGGTTTCCAGATCATTGATCAGCAGGAAATCCTTGGCGTAGCGCTGCCGGCTCACAAAGGCCGGGCGAGCCTCCAGCAGCAAAACGTCTCCGGGTTTTAGCCGGATATTACCGAGGTTGCCAGAGACCCGCTCGCCACCCCGCGCTACCGCCAGCACCACGGCACCGTAACGGTCCCGGAAGCGGGCATCCCGAATGGTCAGGCCCAACACGTCAGACTGCGGAGACAATGCCGCCTCCACCAGCCGGCGCTCTGCCCGGTCTTTGCTCAGACTGGGCTCGTCATCGTGCACCGAAGGCACAATACCGTTGATTCGCAGCAGGTCGGATATCGCCTGGGTGTCGCCGGCAAACACCAGGCGGTCACCACCCCGAAGGCGTTCCTCCGAGGGCACCGCCGTTACGACGCTTCCATCGCGTTCGATCTCCACGAGATAAAGCCGTTCGAGCTCCCGCAGGCCCGCTTCACCCACGGTTTTCCCTACCAACGGACCATCCAGCGCCACCGCCACTTCCAGAGTAAATTCCCGCATCGCCCCGAACTTTTGCTGATCCTTCCGGTCCGGCAACAGGCGCGGTAAAAAAAGCAACATCGCAATCAGGCCGATGATGGCCACCGGCAAACCGACAGCAGTAATGGAGAAGATTGAGAAACCCTCTTCTCCGGTCAAGTCCCGATACTGCCCGTTTACTACGAGGTTGGTGCTGGTACCAATTAAAGTGATGGTGCCACCGAGAATGGCGGAATAGCTGAGCGGTATCATAAGTTTAGAGGGGGCGATACCAATCTTACGGGACCAGGCGTGAATGGCAGGAATCATGGTTGCAACGACAGGCGTGTTATTAAGAAAACCACTTAACAGAGCCACTGGAAAAGCAATGCGGGCCTGAGCGCCGCGGACCGTGCGAGGGGAACGCAGTACATGGTGGACAAGCAGATCGACACCACCGGAGTGATGGATTCCGGCCGCCACCACAAACATCGCCACTACCGTAATCAGGCCGCTGTTACTAAAACCGGCAAGGGCCTGGGTGGCATCGAGAATGCCGGTAGCACTGAGAATGATCAGCACCCCCATCATTACCAGATGGGGGCCGAATCGTCCGATACTCATTAATAGGAGCGCTGCAGCCGCCAGGCCCAACGAAAACCACCCCTGCCATTCCATTCGAGTTACCCGAGGCTAAAGGGATGCAGGTTAGCGAATTTGCGGAAGATGAAGAAAGAATAAAGAGTGCTGTTGATAGGCTTTAAACGCATAATGAAGGCGCCCTGCGCCCTCACCGTTGCCAGGTTCAGCCCGCTACATCCGCCATATTGCCGTACTCTTCCAGCCAGATCCGCCGATCCGAAGCCCGCTTTTTGCCCAGCAACATATCCATACGCTCATCGGTGTTGTCGCCGTCTTCCAGAGTCAGCATGACGAGGCGACGGGTATCCGGTGCCATGGTGGTCTCCCGTAGCTGCAGCGGATTCATTTCACCAAGACCCTTAAAGCGCGTAACGGAGACCTTACCCTTGCGGTTCTCTGCCGCCAGTCGGTCAATGATGCCCTGCTTCTCGTGCTCATCAAGCGCATAGAAGGTTTCCTTGCCAAGGTCCACGCGATACAACGGTGGCATGGCAACAAACACGTGGCCGGCCTGAACCAGAGGCCGGAAATGCTTTACAAAAAGGGCGCATAGCAAGGTGGCGATGTGCAGGCCATCGGAATCAGCGTCAGCGAGAATGCAGATCTTGTTGTAACGCAGACCTTCGAATGTGGCCGAGGCCGGGTCCACCCCGATCGCGACAGCGATATCGTGCACTTCCTGAGAGGCCAGAATTTCGCTGGAATCCACCTCCCAGGTGTTGAGGATTTTGCCGCGCAAAGGCATAACCGCCTGAAACTCACGATCCCGGGCCTGTTTGGCAGACCCACCGGCGGAGTCACCCTCAACCAGGAAAAGCTCGGAACGGTTGGTGTCGGAACCGGAACAGTCAGCCAGCTTACCGGGCAATGCCGGACCGGAAGTGATCTTCTTGCGGGCGACTTTTTTGCTGGCCCGTAACCGGCGCTGGGCGTTGTTGATGAAAAATTCCGCCAGAGTTTCTGCCACATCGGTGTGCTGGTTCAGCCATAAGCTGAAAGCGTCTTTGACTACTCCGGAGACAAACGCAGCAGCTTCCCGGGAAGACAAGCGCTCTTTGGTCTGGCCGGAGAACTGCGGATCCTGCATTTTGAAAGACAGCACATAGCTGCAACGGTCCCAGATATCTTCCGGTGATAACTTGACGCCCCTGGGCATCAGGCTGCGAAATTCACAAAACTCCCGCATCGCCTCCAGCAAGCCCGAACGCAGCCCGTTAACATGGGTGCCACCTTGGGCAGTCGGTATCAGGTTGACGTAACTCTCGAGAACCCCTTCGCCGCCTTCGGGCAGCCACTGAATCGCCCAGTGCACCTGTTCGCTGTTGCCGGAAAACTCGCCTGTGAAAGGTTCAAGAGGAACCACCTCGATATCGGCCAGGGCGGTTTTCAGGTAGTCCCGAAGGCCCTCTTCGTAACACCACTCATCTTTTTCACCGGTCTGTTCCTGAAGGAAGGTAACCTCCAGGCCCGGACATAGAACGGCTTTGGCGCGCAAATTATGACGCAGGCGGGTGATGGAAAACTTGGGGCTGTCAAAATAGCGAATGTCGGGGTGAAACCGGATTCGTGTACCGGTGTTGCGCTTGCCAACGGTATCGATCACTTCCAGATCCGTCAGCTTGTCACCGTTGGCGAACGTCATGCGATGAAGGTGGCCGTCACGTTTGATGGTCACTTCCAGTTCCGTTGAGAGCGCATTGACCACGGACACACCGACACCGTGCAAGCCGCCGGAAAAACTGTAATTGCCCTGGGAGAACTTACCGCCCGCATGCAGGCGCGTCATGATGAGCTCAACCCCTGATACACCTTCTTCTTTGTGCATATCGACCGGCATACCGCGGCCGTCGTCCTCAACACTCAGCGAGCCATCGTTGTGCAGAATCACATCGATACGCCGGGCGTGGCCTGCCAGCGCTTCATCCACGCTGTTGTCGATCACTTCCTGAGCCAGATGGTTCGGGCGGCTGGTATCGGTATACATGCCCGGGCGCTTGCGCACCGGGTCCAGACCAGTCAGGACTTCAATGGCATCGGCGTTGTATTGTTTTTGGCTCATAGAGGTACAAGGACTCCCGGGCGAATGTCTCAAGAACAGGCCCATAGCTTAGGGATTCGGGACGAAAGATCAACGGTTGATTTGTGCCGTTGTGGCGCAGGCTATCGGGCGCGAGTCATGTTGGTGAGGCCGTCTCCGCGCACCACCACCGTGTCCCAGTCACCCGCTGTCACAGCCAGTACCACACAGGGAGTGGTCAGGGCCTGGGTTACCAGCGAATCAGGCGCCGGAGTGTGCACACGGGCAGCCACCGCAAGGGTGGAGCCTTCCATGGCCGCGTTCACCAGGGTCAGACCATAACCGCCGGTGTTTTTGCGACCCATTGCCACAACCAGCAGGTGCTCGCGATCAAAGTCGAGGGTAGACACGGAATTCAGGCTGAGCATTTGCCCGTTCAGGGACCGGAACGCCTGCAAGGCTGACGGGCTATCCAGGTAAACCAGGCCAGGCGCGGTCAGCCCGCAGTGGTCAGACGCGGTGATTTGTCGCGCCAGGGGGGCCTGTTGCCTGGTCTCTACGTCTTTGCCAGTTCCGACGGCGTGGTCTGGATCTCCATTTTTGCCAGCGCACCCTCCCAAAATCGTGAGTGTAGCTAACATGACGAACAACAACATCTTCATGGAATGCATTCCAGTTGACGAAAAGGAGTCTATTTATCTGATGACGTGACCATCAGCGCATAACCCTCAAAGCCAAAACGCGGCAGCCCCATCGATGTAATGGGTACACGCCGGACTCTGCGCGATGAGTCTGACACCGCTGATCGGCTCGTTGCCAATGACGGTTTTTTCAGGAATGCTTTTATTGAGCTTTCCACTTTTTGTCGAACACTGCTCGATTCTGATCTTTCAGCTGTAGCCTGTACCCTCGGAAGTTGGGTCTGGGGAGTTGTGTTGGAGAGGACGATAAAATCGTGGGTCGGCTGTAACCGGTTGTCATCTCGACCCCTGAAAGCGTCTCCTCCGAGCTTATCTCTATCTCCTGTCTTAAACCGGAAATCGGGTACTCGGCACACGCTTCTCCCGCCTGACAGATTATATTGTCATTATCAAAATCGGAGCCCGCAACCAGCAGGTATTTCCCGGCAGGTACTTGATTAGCGGGTCTGGGCTCCGTTCCGTCCTCGTGGAAAAACGTAAAGCGATACTGTCCATCCTCAACGGTGACAGTGGAAATGGCAACGCCTTCATATAAACCTGCATCGTTGGGCTCTGGCTTAACCAAAAGCACAAAGTGACGGCCGGCATTGCGGGCTTGCTGATCGGTTACCAACTGGGCCGCTACCGGAATATCCAAGGTTCTGGCGATATCAGACTGGTAAGAGACGGTAATCGTGCCTTGCTGCGCGAGACCGGGCTCCAGCTCCTGAGGGATCAACTCCACCTCAACCGTAAAAGTGTCATTGCCAACAGCAGTCGAACCACTCACGTTAAGCCAACTCTGATCAGAGTTCACTGACTGTATGGTGACAGAGTTATCCTGGTTACCCAGCACTGTAAGAGTGACTGTCTCGGATGGCTGAGTCTCGGTGTTGAGTCTTACCAATGATGGTGACGACGACAGAATGGTCAATGCGGGACTGTCGATCGCAGTGAAAAGGGCTTTTCCCGCGTCCAGTACACCATAGCCCAGATCGTCCGTTCGGCCCGAAGCACTTGAGTTTGTCAGCGCGCCGGCTTCCAGCCATGGACTCACTAGCCGGTAGCTCAGATCTGCCCTGACACCTTTCATTAACGCCAATACTCCCGCAACGTGTGGCGCCGCCATAGAGGTGCCCTGCAACCCGATATAGACGGGTTTCAACTCGCCATCGAGAAAAGCCGCACTGGTACTCAACACCAGGTCTGCGACTCCGTCACTGTTGGCATCTCGAGTCGCATCCCCCCCCGGCGCGGCCAGATCGATCCAGCTCCCGAAATTGGAGTAGGAAGCTCGTTCGCTCGCTCCGTCCACCGCACTGACAGAAAAAACATTGTCGAAAGCGGCGGGATAGCTAGGTACCGAAGTGTTTGAATTACCGGCAGCAGCGACAAATATGACACCGTTATCAGACGCAGCAGTAATCGCTTCTTGCATTGGCTGTATAAACGGCAAACCGCCCAGGCTCATATTTGCAATATCTGCTCTTGGTCCAACATTACCATCCAGCCCACCAACCCAGCGAATGGCATCCAGTAAATCGGCTGAGGAGCCAGATCCGCCCTCACCCAGTACTCGAACCGGGAGGAGATTACTGCGAAACGCTACTCCCGTGCCGCCTGAGTCGTTTACAGCGGCAGCCACTGTACCCGCGACATGAGTGCCGTGATAGACACTGTTGCCGACGGAATTCCCGGGGTCCGCCGGAATATCATCTTTATCAACAAAATCGGAGCCTGTGAGCAAGCTGCGGTCTACAACGTTAGCATCGAGATCAGTGTGCCAACTGGTTACTGACTGTCTAAACAAACCGGTATCGAGAACGGCGACCGTCACTCCAGCACCATCTTCTTCAGCTAACTGCCAAGCTGTGGGCAAGTCAATCAGGCTGTAATGCCATTGTCGTGGGAACAGTGGCTCTGTGGTAGGGGCCATCTGGCTGGACATCAGGTAATTCGGTATTGCTGAAGAAATACCTGGGGACTTTCGCAATGACTCTATCCAGCTCACGGTGAATTCATCGGGCGCTCGCTGCTGCATCAGGGTTAATGGTGCCCTTGCAAGCCAGACATTTTCTCCGAGCGCCCGGCTCATGGTGGCATCGGTAACTGACAGGGCTGCGCTAACATCCCCCTTGCCGGGGGCCATGGTTACAATGGCCTCGCCTGGCACAAACTCATGGTCTGGCCACTCGAAACTCTGGGCCCCCGCCATATTGTTTGCCTGTGGCATGAGCACATACCGCAAGGGAACTTGTCCCAGGGCTTCAATGACAACCCGATATTCTCCGTCAGCTTGATCACTGGGTAGAGTTACCCGGACGTTTGCTATTCCGGTTTCCGGGCTGGCTGTC
>JBBQMX010000017.1:0-10102 GCA_038329375.1 Pseudomonadales bacterium
GCTGCAGATGATGAACCCTTCTTGAGTCCGGCACATTGCTGCAGAGCGTATGAGCGGCTTTGGTCTGGCCGGGACTTGAAATATCGTCTTTTTCGCCCTCTATGGTCATCAGGGCAGTGTCCTGAATGGTGGCTGGCTTCACCAGACGGCCGCGGTGTTTGAAGCAGCTGCGGGCCAGATGAAATTCCTGAAATACCCGTTGGATTGTGTCCAGGTAGTAAGCCTCAGGCAGGTCCATAACGGCCAGATATTCATCGTAGAAGTCCCGGTGACGGATGACTTCCTCAACATCGTCATCACGGATAGACCGGAACAGTCCGCGGTAAGCATCCACGTGGCGGTCAAAATTCATATTGATGAACCCGGAAAGTTGCATAAAGCCCGGGTAAACCCGGCGCATGGCGCCCGGATATGGCACCGGCACCGGGTGAATAACGTTGCGCTTGAACCAGGAAAGCGGGTGTTGGGTCGCCAGTTCACAGGGCGCCGTGGGATCTACGCGACCGTCTATAGGTCCGCTCATCAAGGCCAGCGAGCGGGGCGCAGCGGGGTGCTGGTCTTCCGCCATGATGGCGGTTGCTGCCAGTACCGGAACGACTGGTTGACACACCGCCAATACGTGGGTATCCGGCCCGAGGTGTGCTATGAAATCAATGACATAATCGATGTAATCGTCCAGCCCGAAGCTGCCTTCGGTGACCGGCACCATACAGGCATCGCGCCAGTCAGTGATGTAAACATCATGCTCTGGCAGCATGGCTTCCACCGTGCCCCTCAGCAGGGAGGCGAAATGGCCGGACAGGGGCGCGACGATCAGCAACTTTGGATCGTTCGGGCGCTCGGTCTGGCGCTCGAAATGTTTGAGTTGACCAAAGGGCTTGCGCAGGGTGATACGCTCTTTGATCTCAACAGTTTCGCCATCACATACAGTGGTATCGAGATTGAAAGCTGGCTTCGGATAGCGACGGGTCAGGTCACTGAATACGCCAAAAGCGGAGGCCATGCTGCGTGTGCCCGGGATGCGCGATACCGGGTTGAGAGGATGACGCAGCAGGGAGCTTTGGGCTTTGGCCATTAGTCGCATCGGCGTCAAAGCGGCACGGCTCATTTCATGTGCGTAGTACATCATAGGCAAAATCCTGCTTGAAAAATAAACATTCTACGCTCATTTGCAGACCCTAACCAGAAAAGGCCCAGAGGTCTTAATAAACGGTGTGCCGATTGGTGTCTCGTCGAGTTAATTCACTTTGTAGATCAACGAATTGACCAGACGAGTCACTCTGCCGGTTTTAACTCGCTTGCGCTAGCTGGCACCCGACGGGCGGTCGGATGTAAACCACCAGTCTGGCAATAGAGCGCGTACTTCCTGTTGCAGAAACCGGTCATCAATCAGCCAGATAACGCCTTTGTCCTCCGGAGTACGAATCACCCGGCCGGCTGCCTGAGCGACTTTCTGAATGCCGGGAATGAGATAAGTGTAGGCGTAACCTTCGCCAAAGCGCAGGTCAAGGCGGCGCCTGAGAACCTGGTGCCAGGCATCGAATGGTGGCAGACCGAGGGTGGCAACAAACGCACCGACCAGCCGGTCACCGGGCAAGTCGATGCCTTCACTGAAGATGCCGCCCAGCACGGCAAACGCAACCCCATGGCTGGTGGTCGAAAAAGCTTCCAGAAAAGCGCGGCGATCATCCGCTGACATGCCCGGTTGCTGCGCGCGGACCGGCATATCGGGTGCTTGTTCAGTCACCTCGGCAAGTACATCACGGAGATAGGTAAAACTACTGAAAAACGCCAGGTAGTTGCCGGGCTGTTTGCGGTACTGCTTGCGGATGAGCTCGGCTATGGGTTTGAGTGACCGCTGCCGATGGGCCTGCCGGGTGCTGATGCCGGGGGTAAAGTTAACCGACAGTTGTTGCGCTGCAAACGGGCTGGCAACAGCCCGGAAAAACGTATTTTCCGGCATACCAAGCAGGTCTCGATAATAGCGTCCGGGGGACATTGTGGCCGAGAACAGCAGCACACTGGCGGCGGCTTCAAAACGCCCTGTGAGGAAGTCGGCCGGTATCAGGTTTTGCAGTATGACACTGGCCTTGCCGCGTTCCCGTCGCTGTAGCTCGCACAGTGAGTGCTCACCAAACACATCAGCCAGGCGGCTGAAGGCGAGGCTTTCAAACAGCAGTTCCTGCAGGGCCAGGTCCGGTGGGTTGTCGGTCAGATAGTCGGTGAGAACCGACACCAGCCGGTCAAGGCTGTTTATCAGGGCGCCGGGGAGCGTTTCCAGAAAAAATGCCGTGACATCTCCGGGCGGTGTGTCGCGCACCAGGGCCTGCCACGCCCGGGCCACACTGTCCATCGGCTTTTTCAGTGCTTTGGGAGCGTGGCGGCGGGTTTTCAGCAACCGGCTCTGGCTGAGCTCCACCGAGTACATGCCCCGGGCCCGGTCTACCAGATTGTGGGCTTCGTCAATCATTAGGCTGGCCTGCCACTCATTCTGTCTGACCAGGGCGTGCAACAGCGCAGACTGATCAAACATTCGGTTGACGTCGGTGATCACCAAGTCGCACCAGCGGGCCATTTCCTGGGCCAGAAAATAGGGGCAAAGTTGATGGCATCGGGCAATATCCGCCAGCGCAGCCTGATTCAGGATGCCCGGGTGAGCAGCGGCGGCCTGACGCGCGGCTGGCAAACGGTCAAAAAAGCCCTTCGCCAGCGGGCAGGCATCGCCGTGACAGGCTTTGTCCGGATGCTCACAGGCATCATCCTTGGAGACCAGCTCCAGTACGCGCAGAGGCAGTGGCTCCGACTGCTTCGAATTCAGCAAGGTGATGGCGTCGAGCGCCATATGGCGCACAGTATTACGACTGGTGAGGTAGAACAGACGGTCATGTGCGGCGGCAGGCATAGCCATCAACGCCGGGAAAAGCGTACCGAGGGTTTTGCCGGAACCGGTGGGCGCCTCCAGTAATAACCGCTGGTTGCGGACACTGTTCCTGTAGACGATGGTCGCCAGTTCGCGCTGCTGGGGGCGAAAGTCGGCAAATGGAAACTTCAGGTTTTTCAGTGCGTAATTTCTTTGCTGTCGATGTTGCTGTTCCGCAACCGCCCAGTCTCTGTAACGGCCACACAGAATTTCCAGTTCCTGCCAAAGTTCATCCGCGGTTGCGTTTTCTGCTATGGGGCTTTCTTTATTCTTTTTAATGTCGTAATAAATCAATACCAGTTCGAGCTTCGCAAGCTTTTGCTGTCGGCACAGCAAAGCTCCGTAAGTTCTCAGTTGAGCCCGGTGCAGAGCTCGCTGCGCCGGCCGCACCCGGGCAAGGTCGCCGCGGTGAGTTTTAATTTCCTCCAGCCGCTTTTTATAGGGTTCATAGCCATCGGCTCGCCCCGAGAGCAACAGCTCCCCGCATTGGCCCGAGAGGGGTATCTCGGCCTGGTAGCCTGCGCCGCGCCGGTTTTGCACAGCGCTGTGACCGGTGATGCCTTCTTCCGGTGTCGGGGCGGGTGTGTAACGCAGGTCCAGATCCCCGGTTCGGGCGGCAAACTCGCACAGCGTGCGCACGGCGACTTTGATAGGCGCGACGGTCACGGAGCGGGTGCCCATCGGACGTAACATACGGAAACCGGGATATCCCGCGCCACGCAGAATTCCAGCCATTGTTGCTGATGATCCTGGAGCCGGTCACCGGGACCCTTGACTTCAATCATCTCATAGCGCTGATTCGGATCGCTGTGGGCCGGGTCAAAGCGGATCAGGTCGGGCAAGCCGCTGCGATGCTCCCGCAGGTTGCCAAGCAGACGCTGAAATAGCTGTTTTAAATGCGCTGCCGGAATGCAGGCCAGGGCAAGATCAACCAGCTCTCGGGACAGCACTGGCCAGACCACAAAAGCGCAGGCGGTGCCTTGCTTCTGCTCCCAGGTGGCAAGAATACGGGTTTTGTAGGCCTCGGTGCCCAGCAAGCCCAGACAGTCGTTAAACAGATCGGCCCTGCGGGTGACGAAGTCCTCCCGGTACAGGTCCGCCGGCCCAACATGAAACGGGTGGAAAAATGCCCCGGCTATCGGCGCGAACAGTGCCTCCCAGCATAGCAGGCCGAACAAGCCGTTGATCAGGGTATTTTCCACGTAGGCAACCGGTTTGTGTTGCACCCCCAAAGCTTCTGATGCCGACCGCTCAACAGATTGCCCTGGCACTGCAGGCAGCCTCATGGAGAACGCCGGCACGGAAGGCCGTGCGGGCGGGCTGGCAACAGGTTCGCCGAGTTTTACGGCCAGCCGCTTGATGATGCGCTCCAGCCCGCGTTCCTCACCCGGTCTGGGGGTATCTTCAGTGACGGCTGCCTGAGCAGCCTGCCAGGCCTGTTGATAGGCTTTGTGTCGCTCCAGCAGTCGCAGGTGACGAAGGCGAGCCTCGCGGTGACCGCTCTGGTCATAGGCCTGCAGTGCCAGGGTTCGCATTTGTGCCCGTTCGGCGAGCTTGCCAAGCTCAAACAGAAGGCGGCTTCGGCGGCCTTCCAGCCAGGGGTTATCGGAGCTCGGAGGAATGTCCGGCCAGACGTTGGCCGGGTGTTCGCCAGCGTCCAGCCTTTCCCGGCAGTGATGCATGCGGAGGTAACAGTCGACATCGGCGCGTTCATCAAAGGCCCGGGATTGCGGCGATAACGGCACCGGCTCATAGCGTTGATGGCCCAGCTCAACCAGTACAAAGTCCGACCAGCTTTGACGCAGATTGCCGAAGAACATAAGCCGAACGCGGTCAAACAGGGCCATGTCCTGTAAACGCAATACCTCGATCTTGGGCGGCAGTCCCCAGGTTTCGGGGCTTTGCGGGTTCGGGAAAACGGCAATGAGGGCTGCCCGCATAGCGGCTTTGCTGGCACTGCGCGGTATACCGGCCTGTTTCAGGGTTGAGGCCAGCGCAGTGCGAAGCTCTGGCAGGGTAATCAGCCGGAACAGCTGATCAAGACTGAGGGGCGGGTTGTGCTGCAACCATTGGCCAGCGGTCAGCTCGGCGGCGCAGCAGGCTACCGGGGCTCCCAGCTCGGAATAGTTCAGGCGGTCAATACGAAAGTGTTCGCTGGTGCGCATTACCATGCGCGCCAGCAGAGCCCTTGCCGGTTGGCTGAGACTGGCCAGCAAGCGAATTTTTTCGCGCTCTTCCGGCAGCAGCAAATCAGCGTGATGGTTAGCGACACAGCCGATCAGAGTGTCGAAGTTTTCCAGATAGTAGAGTGGGTCGTTGAGATCAGCGGCTTTCAAGATTTTCCCGTCAAATTGGCCCGGTTGTTGAAATCGGTCATAGGAGTCGGTGAGTTTGTCAGAGTTCTGTTTAGAGACATAACCCGGTGTGAATTAGCTTGCTGGGATTTTGCCCGAAGACTAGTCTTTAAGGGGTTGTTCTTGGGCTACCTAAGGGCGCGACGTTGTAGCTGAATGTCCGGAGGGATAGTAACCGGCTTCCATGAAGCTTTACGACTGGTGGTGGAAATTTGAGAAAACTACTTCTGATTTGCAGTCTTGCCCTGCTGGTAGCGGCCATTGTCAGTATTGCGTCCAGGCCGGTGCCGATTGAGCAGAAACTGATACAGGTTCACGCCAGTGATGTGCTTGCGGGCTTCCCCGCGATTGAAAAGGAGCCGGTTGACGTTCAGGCCGTATTGCTCGACTTTGCCAGTGATCCGCTCCTGCTTCTGAAGGCCGAGGCTGCTTTCATTCGATATCCTGAAATGGCCCGGGTGATCTTCCCTCTTTATGGCGCAGAGCCCGAGTTTCGGGATATTCTGAGGCGTTATGGCGAAAACATACTGCCGCCGATCCACCATTTTGTCAGCCGCCCCATCGGTTCTATCGAGATGATGAGCAAGGCGGCACAAAAGTACCGCGCAGCCAAAGAGTTTTTTATCGGAGCCCCGGATGACCAGACATCAGGGAATCAGGCACGGAAACAGCCGGGCGAACTTTCGCCCGAGGAGCGTGGTTGGTACGCCGTCAACTTTATACAAAGTGAGGGTCATGATTTTCTGGGTCAGTTCATTGTCGATGCTGAGGGCGAAACCCAATGGGTCGGAACAGAGCGGCTAATGGAAGGGCTGAACCAGTTTTTCGCCAGCGGTGTTCGTAATCTGGAAATCAACTACCGTTCCGGTGAAGAGGTTACCCCCAGTGATATTGGCTGGGCTTCCGTCGATGTGCTGGTGTTTGCCAGCGCACTGAAAGTGCTCAGGATGGGGCGTGCAGCAGCAGCCACCACCAAGGGCGCAAGCCGGGGCACCCGGTCAGCCGCGTTCGCCGCTCGGGTTACCCAAAGCGGCAGGATGGTGCTGAGCAGCGCCAGGTATGCAAAGTGGCCGGTGATTATTGGCGCCGGCTATCTCGTTATCGCTCACCCGAGCCTCATTAGTGACGCGCTGGCGGGCGTGGCCGACGTACTGGGTTATCCACGCTGGGTAGTCCAGTTTCTGGGCTGGCTACTGATCCTGATACCCACGCTTTACCTCGGCAGTTGGTTGTTGTGGCTGATTGCACCCGTCATTATGTCCTTGCTGAGGAGCGCTATTTTCCTGGTGGCCTGGTTGAGTGGGCGCCTTCGCCGTGAATCTGGGCATGGGCATTTGTGATATTGCCCGGGCCGCGTTCTTTGGTGGCCGGCAGCATGTCGATAACGCCGATGAGCAGCGCAGGATTTCAACGACCTTTAGTGGCTGTAATGCGATATCCGTGCGAGCTGGTCAGGCTCAGTGGTAGGGTTAAGTGATTAAAGTAAAGTCCACCGCAACAGGGAGGTTGTCCTCAGCATGAACTGGCTTCTGGTTCTTCACATAGTGGCGTTGCTGTTCTGGGCTGCCCTGCTCGTGTATCTTCCTGCATTGCTGGCAGGAACTGTTTATACCGCTTTATCGTCAACTGCGGATACCGAAGACAGTCTTGCAGCACGGGAAGGGCTTCCCCGATTGCTCTTTACCCATATCGCTACACCGGTCGCTCTGCTTTCCATTATTGCAGGTACGCTGGTATTTGTTGTTCATCACGATATCGGTCTCTGGTTGATCGTCAAATTGACCCTGGTGGTGTTGCTGGTCATCAACCATACGTTGCTGGGGTTGTTGATCCTGCGGGCGGAGGCTGGCAATGGTAAACCGTTGCGAGGGTGGTGTCTGGTCTCGGCTTTGGTGACCTGTATGTTAATAGGCGCGGTACTCTGGGTGGTGCTCGCTAAACCCGTTTTTGAGGGCGCTTCATGAGGTGCGGCGAGCAAGCCAGACTTGCCGCCTCATCAGGGGCTGTGTCGACGTTCAGCCATTTTTCCAGGGGAAACACCGACGGCGTGATCGTATACCAACTCACCGCCCAGCAAACTGGTAATGGTGATCAACAGACCGGTCAGCAACGAGAGGTAAAGCCCCCAGGGCAGAATCAGCAGCTCCGGTTCACCCACCCTGATGAACCAGTTCAGGGTTGCGATGGAAAGCAGCATCACTGCCAGCAGCGCGTGACACCAGCCGGTAATCAGCCGGCGTATCTGTTCTACAATAATGAGATCCAACAGTCCTACCGCGCCGGACACCCAGCCCCCGGCCACACCTATTCCCGCAAGCCACACACCGGCGCGAGCCCAGAAGGAATCACCGGTCAATATATAGCCAATATCTGTGGCGATGAGCAGCAGCAAGGCGGCCACCGGGAAGTGGATCAACATGGGATGGATCGGGTGACCCAAAATCGACATACGACTGACGATCTGTTCCTTGGCCATAATTATCCTTTGAGCGTGCAGGTGCGAAGCAGGGGCTATCCACCATCAGGAGTAAAAAGAGTAGCAGCCTTGAGCGTTATTGGCACCGGCGGATTGCTGACCGGATGTGAGGGCGCGTTCTCCACGCTCTCGCCCGCAGGCCCTAATGCGCTCTCCGCCGCCTGGCTGTGGTGGGGAATGTTTGGCTGGTTCACGGTTGTCTTGGCTGTGGTGATCGCACTTTGGCTTTATGCCATCAGGCGCCCCCCGGGGGAACCGTCAGAAGCCCGTGCAAAGCAGGTCCAGAATCGCTGGATTATCTGGGGCGGGCTGGTGCTGCCGATCGCCAGTATGGCGGTGATTCTGGCGTTTGGTATACCCGCCGGCCACCGGATGTTACCGATGCCGCTTGAGGAAGGGGAAGCATTGCGGATTGAGGTCACGGCGCACCAATGGTGGTGGGAAGTGCACTATCCGGAATCAGACATCACGCTGAAAGACGAGCTGCACATTCCGGCCGGTGTGCCCCTTGATCTGCACCTTACCAGTGCTGATGTCATTCATTCGTTCTGGGTGCCCAGGCTGGGCGGAAAGCTGGATATGCTACCCGGTCGCACCAATGTGCTGCGTCTGCAAGCCGATGAACCCGGCACCTATCGTGGCCAGTGTGCGGAGTTTTGCGGTACCCAGCACGCGCATATGAAATTTACGGTTACCGCCCACAGCCGCGAGGATTATCAGGCCTGGCTTCGACAGGAGGCTGGCGATGAGTAATCTGCCGGAGCAGACCAGCCGCGAACGGGAAGAACAGCTGGAACATGTGTGGGGTAACCTTCCGGGCTGGGGCGCCCTGGCGGCGGTCAACCATACGTCGATAGGATTCAGGTTCATGGCCACGGGGATGGTGTTTTTCCTGATCGGCGGCGTGTTGGCGATGTTAATTCGCACCCAGCTCGCGCTGCCTGAGCAGGACATCATTGGCGCCAGCCTTTACAACCAGATTTTCACCATGCACGGCACTGTGATGATGTTCCTGTTTGCGATCCCGGTGCTGGAAGGGGTGGCGATGTACCTGGTGCCCAAGATGATCGGCACGCGGGATCTGGTCTTCCCCCGGCTAAGTGCCCTGGGCTACTACTGTTACCTGTTTGGCGGTGTGATTATTCTCTCCAGCCTTGTGCTTGAGGTGGCGCCGGACGCCGGTTGGTTTATGTACACGCCCCTGAGCAGCAACACCTATTCGCCGGGCCCGGGTTCGGATTTCTGGTTGCTGGGCATCACCTTTGTGGAAATCTCCGCAATTTCTGCCGGTGTCGAGCTGGTGGTCTCCATTCTGCGAACCCGTGCCAACGGCATGTCACTTAACAAAATGCCGATCTTCTGCTGGTACATTCTGGCCATGGCGTTAATGATCGTTTTTGGCTTTCCGCCTCTGATTCTGGGCAGTGTGCTGCTGGAACTCGAACGCGCGGCCGGGTTTGTGTTCTTTGAAACCGCCGGTGGTGGTGACCCGTTGCTATGGCAACACCTGTTCTGGATGTTTGGCCACCCTGAGGTCTACATTATCTTCCTGCCAGCAGCGGGCATCGTGTCGACCCTGATTCCGGTGTTCGCACGCTATCCGCTGGTGGGTTACCGCTGGGTCGTGCTGGGCATCATTACCATGGGGTTTATCAGCTTTGGCCTGTGGGTTCATCACATGTTTACCGTGGGCATTCCGCAACTGGCCCAGGCCTTCTTCTCTATGGCCAGCATGCTGGTGGCGATTCCCACCGGCATCCAGATTTTTGCCTGGCTGGCGACACTGTGGCAGGGCAAAGTGGTGTTTCACCTGCCGATGCTGTGGATCATCGGCTTTCTGGTGGTTTTTGTGTGTGGCGGGCTGACCGGCGTGATGCTGGCGCTGGTGCCCTTCAACTGGCAGGTTCACGACACGCACTTTGTGGTAGCTCACATGCATTACGTGCTGGTCGGTGGCATGCTGTTTCCGCTGATCGCCGGGTTTTATTACTGGTTGCCTCATGTTTCTGGCCGTATGCCCTCAGACAAAATGGGCCGCTGGGGCTTCTGGCTGTTTTTCGGGGGTTTCAATGCCACCTTTTTGCTGATGCATCTGACCGGGTTGCTGGGTATGCCCCGGCGGATCTATACCTACGAAGCAGGTCTGGGGTGGGACTGGCTGAACCTGGTGTCTTCTATTGGCAGCTTCATCATGGCGATCGGCGTGGCAGTGATCATTGTCGATATCGTGCTGCATTTCCGTTTTGGTAAGCGTGCGAAGCAGAATCCCTGGGGCGCGGATACGCTGGAATGGGCCATCCCGATGCCGGTGAATGCCTATAATTTCTCCAGCATGCCGGATATTACCACCCG
>JBBQMX010000018.1:0-9952 GCA_038329375.1 Pseudomonadales bacterium
GTATCAATACCTTGAGCTTTGGCATGCGCTACCCGGATAAGTTAGCATGAGCAATAGGGAAGCTCTGAATAACTCTATGGTGCCCGAAGGCCGAAGTGGCCATAGAGTTAATCAGAGCTTTCCCATGTAACATAAAGCCGACGCTGGCGTCAGAGGTGTTAACAGAGGCAATAGTCAATGGAATCGATATATTACGTCTTGTGCTGGCATTGCCATCGGCGTTGCAAACACTGTTATGAGGACCGGTTTCACCCCTATGTGCGCGAGGAACTTGAGTCGGTGGTGCGCGAGGCCGAAATAAACGCGCCACGTATCGTCGCCAACCTGCCGGACACCATGCAGTATCAGGATCGCACGCGATTGGATGACTCAACACCGTCCGGTTTATCCAGTAGAACGGGACGCATCATTATTTCAGGCGGCGACGTGCTCACTGAGCCGGTCCGTGAACGCGTGTTGTACCCGGCCCTGGAAGCTATTCGCGACAAATACCGCAACGCTGGAGGCGTCAAGGTCATCGTGCAGACAACCGGCGACCTGTTGACGCCTGAAATTATTCAGGAGCTGCTGGAGCGCGATGTCTGGTCCATCTCCGCTGCCGGCATGGACGACTACCATGTGGGCATGCAGGACAATGGTAAAAAGCTCCTGGCTGACAGACTGACTGCCATGTTCGAAGCCGCAGGCATGGTCAGCGCAGCAGAGCACGAAGCCCGACGCCAGCTGGACAAGGACAGTCCGCCCGTTTACAGCATGTTCGGTGCAACCGAGGATGCATGGATTGGCAAACTCTGGCCACGAGGGCGGGCCTGGAGCAATGGGTTATCCAAAGCCACCAAGGCGGACAATTTTTGCAATGCCTGGTCTGGTGGCCTTGGGTTCCTCGAGGCAGGCTATGAGGGCTCTGAGGTGTCCATCGATCCCAGCGGCGATGTCTACCCGTGTTGCATCAAAACAGCAGAGCCTCTGGGCAACCTGACTGAGGAGCCTCTGCTGGATATACTGTCCAGTCTGGCAGGCGACCCCGCCATGGAAGCCATCAATGCGGGCAAACCTGAACGCATGGGCTTAACCCACGGCTGGAGTGTGCAAGATTTTCTGGACGCCAGCGAAACAAAAACGCCGCAAGGCGAAAGCTACGCAAACCTTTGCATTGGTTGCGACGCGTTTCACAGGAAAGTCCTCGGCAGCATGCTGCGTACCCGGCGCCAAAAACGACAGGCTGGACGCATGGGTTTGCTGACAACGACTGAGCTGACCGGGTAATGCCGGTGATTTGTATTCTGACGTATCTTACCCGGGTTGCATCCGCTGCCCGCCAACATCTGGCCGTCCTGGCAGGGGCTGTCCTGACGCTGGCTGTTGCTGCGCCCGCACTGGCTGCATCTGCTCCGAAGGACTGGTCCCAGGTGCTGCAGCAGGCCCAGGGTCAGACCGTTTATTTTAATGCCTGGGGCGGCGAAGCACGCACCAACGCGTACATCAACTGGGCAGCCGAACAACTAGCCCGTGAATACGGCGTGACGTTGCAACACGTCAAATTAAGCGATACATCGGAGGCCGTGTCCAGAGTGCTGGCGGAAAGACAGGCGGGTAACGCAGACAACGGTGCTATCGACCTGATCTGGCTGAACGGAGAAAACTTTGCCGGGATGCAAAGCAACGATCTGTTGTTCGGTCCCTGGGCGGAGTATCTGCCCAACTTCCAATGGGTGGACGCTGATAACAATCCGGATATGCGGCAGGATTTCACCGTGGCGGTCAATGGCTACGAGTCCCCCTGGCTGCGTGCACACCTGGTATTTTTTTACGATACGATGCTCATCGAACAACCGCCCGGGACGATCCCTGAGTTATTGACCTGGGCCCGTAAATATCCTGGCGAGTTTACCTATCCCAGGCCGCCAGATTTTCTGGGAACAACGTTCCTGAAACAGTCACTGATGGAATTGACTGTTTATTCCAGTGCGCTTTACAGTCCGGTGGGCGACAGTCATTTCGACACCGTGACAGAGCCCTTGTGGCGCTATCTTGACCAGCTTCACCCTTTGTTGCTACGTCGCGGCCGCACCTTTCCCGCTTCAGGTGCGGGGATGCGGCGACTGATGTCCGATGGGGAAACGGCACTGGCATTCTCCTTCAGCCCCTCCGAGGCGCCTATAGCCGTTACTAATGGTGAGCTGCCGGAGACCGTGCGTTCCTACACCCTGCATGGCGGCACCCTGGCCAATGTGAGCTTCCTGGCCATACCCTTTAATGCCGCTAATAAGGCAGGGGCTATGGTCGTGGCTAATTTCCTGTTGTCACCTGAAGCGCAACACAGAGCCCAGGATCCTGACTTCCTGGGCGGGACCTCGGTGCTGGCGGTGAACAGCCTGTCTTCCGAATGGCAACAACGCATGCGCCAGACTCGCCGCCATCCCGCCGCACCGTCACCCGACGACCTGGACCGACGCCTTGCAGAACCACACCCCAGCTGGATCCCTGCCCTGGAGCAGGCTTGGCTGAAACGCTACAGCCAACCATAACGGGCTCTCGCAATATGCTACGAACCGCTCCTGTGGTGCTGGGTATACTGATGGCAGGGCCGGTAGTGCTGGGCTTGCTCCTGGTGATATTGCCAGCCTTTGGCTACCTGCCGGCCGTCGGACGTGACGAGTTTTCGACCTTGCCCTGGCGCGAGCTGTTCAGCGCACCCGGCATACAACAAAGTGCCCTGCTCAGTCTGGTATCCGGGCTGGTAACGCCCATTATTGCATTGACCATCGTCATGCTTTTTCTGGCAGGTATTTCGGGCAGCAAGCTTGATCGTCTTATAAGGCGCCTGGTCTCACCTTTATTGGCAATCCCGCATGCGGCCGCCGCGTTTGGGCTGGCATTCTTGATTGCACCCTCCGGGTTTCTTGCACGCCTGGTATCCCCCGCGCTGTCCGGCTGGCAGCGCCCTCCCGACCTCTTCATTATCAATGACCCGCTCGGGCTGACGATGATGGCCGGGCTCGTCACCAAGGAGATTCCCTTTTTGTTGCTGATGGCGCTCGCCGCCCTGCCACAGCTTGATCCGGGCCGTCGGGTCATGATGGCACGGTCTCTGGGGTATCGGCCCGTACTGGCGTGGCTATTCACCGTAGCGCCGGCCCTGTACCCGATGATCCGCTTGCCATTATTTGCCGTCATTGCCTTCGCTTCCTCCGTGGTCGATGTGGCCATTATCCTGGGGCCAGGCTTGCCGGCGACGCTCAGCGTCCGTATCCTGGGCTGGTTCAGCGATCCTGACTTAAGCCTGCGCTTGATGGCGTCAGCCGGCGCCATTTTGCAAGTCATCATCAGCCTGACAGCCGTTGCCTGCTGGCTGGTGCTGGAGAAAATGGTCGGGCGTATTTGGCGTTACTGGACCGCACGCGGTCAGCGACGCCAGTTCAACGGTGCGCTCTTGATCAGTGGCCGGGTTGGCATTACGGTTGCGGTCATGCTTCTGTCCGCCAGCGTCGTCGTGTTGACAATCAATGCATTCGCAGGGCCGTGGCGCTTTCCGGCCAGCCTGCCTGCCAGCTGGACCTGGCAGCATTGGGTCAGTACGACCTCTACGCTGGCGACCCCGGTGGCAAATACCTTGCTGATCAGCCTGACCTCCACAGCGATCGCTCTGGTGCTGGTATTGGCGACCCTGGAAAATGAACAGCGCCATGGCAGCTCCCGCTTCACCGCCTTGTGGTTACTGTATATGCCAATGCTGGTGCCTCAGGTCGCTTTTATATTTGGCCTGGTCGTGTTTACCGAAACCATGACATGGCAACCCGGCATCTGGCTGGTCATTCTCGGCCACTGTGTATTTGTCATCCCCTATGTGTTTCTGACATTGTCGGAAACCTATCGCAGACTGGACCCGCGTTGGGTACACATGGCACGTTCGCTGGGCGCATCCCCCAACCGGGTATTCTGGAGAATACGGCTGCCCATTCTCCTGGGCACTGCCCTGACCGCCAGTGCCATTGGCATGGCCGTCAGTGTCGGGCAATTTCTTCCAACCCAATTGCTGGGCGCCGGCCGCGTCCCCACAGTGACGACGGAGGCGGTAGCCCTGGCATCCGGCGGCAGCCGTAACGTTATTGCTGTATGGGCGCTGCTGCAGTCTCTCATCCCGGCGGCAGGTTTCATCCTGGCATTGGCCATCCCCCGTTTACTGTGGCGCAAACGGCGCGCCATGCAGGAGAGCGCATGAGCGAGCATTATCTTGAACTACGAGACCTGAAATTAACACTGGCTGGGCGAACACTCATTCATGTTAATACCGTTGTCAGGGGCGGCGAAGTGCTCACAGTGATGGGCCCGTCGGGTTCCGGAAAATCGACGCTACTGGCCGCCATTGCCGGATTTCTGCCCGCGGCCTTCACGATGCAGGGCGAAGTCTGGCTCGATGGTACCCGGATTGACCCGGTTCCGGCCGAGCAACGTGGCGTCGGTTTGCTGTTTCAGGATCCACTGTTGTTTCCGCATATGTCCGTGGGCGGCAACCTGCGCTTCGCTATGCCTTCAGGTGAGCAGGATAAAACAGCGCGGCTCAAGGCTCAGCTTGATGAGATGAACCTGGGCGGTTTTTCCGATCGCGACCCTGCCACGTTATCGGGTGGCCAGAAAGCACGGGTGGCCCTGCTGCGACTGTTACTGTCGCAGCCTCGTGCGGTGCTGCTTGATGAACCCTTCTCAAAACTGGACACCCACCTGCGGAACGATATTCGCAGGCAGGTATTCACCCGCCTCACCCAGGCTGCTCTGCCCTGTCTACTGGTGACACACGATGCCGAGGATGCGGCTGCCGCAGGCGGGCAAGTGATAGAACTGTAAAGCTGGATATTGAACAGTCGTTTTAGGAGTAACGGGCGAATCTTGCGATCCGCCGGAAGGGAACATATAAAACCCGCCGGGCGCACTGTGAGGTGCCCCCTATGACGGATCTGGGTCGGAAGATTAGCGTTCGTAATCAGTAGGCCGACAAAGGCGGATGCCATGGACAGACTGCCAGTGAGGATGCCGTTGACCGCGCCGAAAAACTGAAGAATCAGGGCTTAGGAAATCATTTCGGGAACAGGGTAAGCTCAGTCACAAGCCGGTTTGAGTCTTTTCGATTATACGAATTCGTCAGATTTATTTACGTTCAAGATTCGGGCTTAACGGGGCCGGTAATCATATCAACGAGATACAAGTTGGTCCGCCTGTTGCTTCGTACTTCAGCACTATAAGAACGTTGGAGCAAAACAATAATGATACGAAAAATCGCGACTATCCTGACCCTGTCCTGGCTGGCACTAATGCTGGTGTCACCGCTCAGCTCAGCAGGGACCATTACGTTCCAAGGGGTACAAAAATGGGAGATCAGCGATCTGTGGGATGCCAACACCGGCCAGGTGGCGCAAACGGCTTACATCAACTACTTCAACTTCTATGTGACTGCGCCGGGATATTTCGACGTCCAGTTCACCTATCCCAAACGGCCCTACTTATCAGAAGAGGGTGGGTTCAAGTTCCGCACGAATGCGGGATGGGGTCCCTCTTGGGGGCCGGTCGAAGGGCCCTACCCCAATATGGATGGTTACGCCCATCTGCCGGGTATTTATACTATCGGCGTCCTTTGGATGCCTTACAGTCACTCATATATTTCATTGGACTCCTATGAGCTTGACGGTTTTGTCTGGTGCTGCTCAATACCAACAATACCCGGTAATCTCTCTACCTTCCAGGCGATGCCCTTCACCATGAGAATCACCGGTGAGGTCGCGCGAGTTTCTGTGCCCGAACCATCACCGATTCTTTTAACCGGGCTTTCACTGTTGCTACTGCCGTTCATGCGGCGGCGTCGTAAGTCCTGAGGGTGGCCGCGCAATTAGGGAGTTCTACGGCCTGGTGAGCAGATTCAGCACAATCACCATGGCTTCCTGGCAGCTGTTGGTGATCAGTACGTCGTCCTGGCTGACTTTGCACTGCAGGCCCGCCTTTGCCCGCCCGCGGCAAGTCGCATTGAGCCGGTGGCAGGCGCTCACCTTGTGCTGACGACTGAGCTGACGAATCGCAGGAATCCAGGTACCGACGCCGAAAATATAGTCCCTGATCAGTTCCTGCAGATGATCGGCCAGTTGCCTATAGAGCATGGTTACGCCATCCTTTTACTTTTATTGATGCCATCGCCGAAAGTCTACTGTCCTCACAAGCGGAAGAGCGGTACAGGGATTGATTTCAAAAATCTGTACCGGTGCAAAATGCAGGATTTATATCTGTCACGACGAGTAGAGTCCAGCTAATCTGCTATCTGAATTTCAGAAGACAGGAACGTGGTATGCCACTGGAACAGCTTCTTGCTTTAAGCGGCTTCGTTATCGTCATGACGGGCACACCTGGCCCCAACAATATGATGCTGCTGTCTTCAGGCGCCAACTTCGGGTTCCGGCGCTCCGTGCCGCACATTCTGGGCATTACAGTAGGCTGCCAGATATTGCTGATGGCACTCGCTCTGGGGCTCGGGCAGCTCCTGGTTGTGTTTCCCCCGGCAGCGGCGCTGCTGAAGTTGATGTGCGTGGCAGCGCTCGTCTATCTCTCCTGGCAGTTGCTCCGCTCGCCGGGCGTCTCGACGAAGAGCGATCGAACCGCCGTAGCCAGGCCGCTGAGCTTCCTCCAGGCCGTCATATTTCAGTGGGTGAACCCGAAGGCCTGGCTGATGATGGTGACTGTGATCGCCACCTACACGCAACCCGGTTCCATGTTCTCGAACACGGCGATCATTGCGCTGGTCTTCGCCTTGCTCGGGACGCCGCTGATCAGCATCTGGAATCTGTTCGGCACGTCATTGCGCAGTCTACTGCAGCACCCGAAGCGGCTACGCGTGTTCAATGCCGTCATGGCGGTGGCGCTGCTAGGGTCAATGTACCCCTTGCTGACATAAGTCTTAGACGATTACAGGAGTTCATATGGAAAGAAGCAGTTACGTTCTCATGGCACAGTACAACCGATGGATGAACCGGAAGCTGTATGCCATCTGCACACAGATGTCGGAGGATGAACGCAAGCAGGACCGGCTTGCGTTCTTTGGCTCGATCCATGGAACCCTCAACCACCTGCTATACGGCGACAAGATGTGGATGGGAAGATTCGTGAACAAGCCCTTTAAGGGTGCTGTCATGGGGCAGGTGCTCCATGAGTCCTTCGTAGAGCTGAACGCAGAACGCGAAGCGCTTGATGAAGCCATATGTGACTGGGCAGAGCAGCTCGACAGCAACTGGTTGAGCGCGCCTTTCACATTCGTCAGCGGCGTCGACGGGAAAACCCGCACCGCGGACGCATGGGTGCTGGTAACGCACATGTTCAACCACCAGACGCATCATCGTGGCCAGTTGACGACCTTGATCAAGCAGGCGGGATATGAGCCAGGGATTACCGACATCCCATGGTTGCCTGAACTCGGCATAGTCGCCCAATAAAGCGAGGAGGGCCGAGGATGTCGCCTGCCGCTAATCCAGCATTTATTATCGACATGATTACCCACCACACGAAAAGTAATGCTGCGCCTGGCTGCTGCCCCTCTTGTCAGAATAGCCGCCAAGGGATTAAATAGCTCAAAGCCACCAATAGGAAAATAATAATGAGAAACCTGGAACGTGCAAAACTGCTTCCCTTCTCGATAGCCTTGGCGGCCTTGCTGCTGTCATCTTTTGCGCTGCCGCAGGACGAATTTGCTGGCCAGCGCATAGTCAATATCGTCGACGAACCGCGTCACCGTACCGTGCATCTGGACGGCGATATTCGTGTGCTGGATGTACAGATCAACCCGGGCGATCAGACCCTGCCGCACACCCACGATGCCGCCATCATGTACACGTTTATCAGCAACGGCTCAGGCCCTTTGAATGGCCGGGTCTCCAGCATTACGGACTACGTGAAGGAATCGCTCACGCATCAGGTGGAGAATGAAGGCCCTGGTCTGTTCCGGATCATCGCGTTGGCCAATTACGGTCCGCCGGTCGAGAAGAACGATCTGCCGCAGGGGCTTGCCGACCCGGCGCTGGAGAACCCCTGGTTTCGTTCCTATCGCATTGAACTCGCGCCGGGGAAATCAAGTGCGATGTTCAGCCATCAGAACCCGGTGCTGATTGTCCAGGTCAATGAGGGTCTTGCTCACATCAGCCGCGAAGATGGTATTACGGCGGAACTGGACGCAATGGGTGACTGGGCCTGGCGCAATCCGGCGTCCCGGTACCAGATTCGCAATGCGGGCAATACTTCAGTAGCGCTGGTTATCAACGAGGCGCGCCGCTGATTTGATTGCTGAGAGACGCGAACACCTCGGTCAGATTCAGGACGTCACTATGCGCAAACTCTTTATTGTCTTTACATGCCTTTTTGTATTGGCGCTCACCACGCCGCTGCATGCTCAACTCGCCGTTCCTGATGCAGCGGGCATCAGCTACGGGCACCTCCATCTGAATGTCAGTGATATCGAGGCCCATAAGCGGTTGTGGCAGGAATATTTCGATGGCGAACTTGTGGCCAAAGGCGCGCTGCAGGCAATCCGCTTCCCGAACATGCTGATCCTGTTCACCGCCAGGCCACCCGAAGGCGACTCACGCGAATCCGTGATGCATCATTTTGGTTTCAAGGTACGTGATATCGATGAGTTCCTCGCACGCTGGCGCAGCAGCGGCCTGCCTGCGGACGAAATATTCATCGGCGCCGAGGGCCAACGCAACGCCTACGTGACCATGCCAGACGGAGTCTATGTGGAACTGCAGGAAGATCAGGCGCTCTCAACCAGCGTCAGCGGCTATCACATTCACTACTTCACGCCGCAGTACCGGGAACTGCTGGCATGGTACACCGAAACTTTTGCACTTGAGGAACGTCCGCGCGGATCCATCGCTACAACCACCAACGTGCCGGGCATGAACCTGAGCTTTGGGAATGCACGCGAAGAGCGCCTGCCAACGCGAGGACGAGCCATTGACCACATCGGTTTTGAACTGACCGATCTGGAAGCGTTCTGCGCGATGCTGGAAGAAAAAGGTATTGTGTTCGACGTGCCCCTTCGTGAGATTCCAGCTATTGGCTTGAAGGTGGCGTACTTCACCGACCCGGCGGGTGTTTACATCGAATTGACTGAGGGGCTTGATGAGATGCAGCCGGTTCTTCAGGCTCCTTAAGCAACAATCGAACGCCAGTTTGTCGCGAGATGTTCTGCGGTCCGCCAGGCCAGCGCCTGAATAGTCAGCGTTGGATTGCGGGAGCCACTTGTCCCCATTACCGAACCACCCAGGATGCCGAGGTTGGGAACCTCATGGGCGAAGCCCCAGCGGTCAACCACATTGGTCTCCGCATTGTCACCCATACGCGTGCCACCATAGGCATGTGTCGAGGTGCCCATCGCATTGCCAAGACCGCTGCGGACAATCTTTATCGCGCCTGCCTCCCGATACCAGGCCTCCATCTTGTCCTGTGAGAAGGCGGCTATGCGTTTTTCATTGTCGCCAAAACGGGCAGTGATGCGGGTGACAGGATATCCCAGCGTATCCTTCACGGTTGGGTCCAGATCGAGATAATTATACGCATAAGGCAGCGTTGTCTTCTGAATATAGGATGAGTTGACCCGGTCGGCATTCTTCATCAGGAATGCTTTCCACTCGGAACCCCAGGTGCGGGCAAGACCAAAGGTATTCATTCCCGCCGCCGCAATTGGTCTGCGGTCCGTATGCACCCAGAGATTTGCGCCACCGATGAAATCCAGCGTGGCATGATCGAAGTTGTCATCCGCCCACTCATCGAGTGCGACACCCTGCGCGGGCAATCCATACCAGTTATGCAGATCCCGATCGAACAAAGCCGTAACCGGTGCACCCTGATGATGACTGAAGTAATGCCGACCAACCTGCCCACTGTTATTCGCCAGGCCCTGCGGAAATGCCGGCGAATC
>JBBQMX010000019.1:0-9928 GCA_038329375.1 Pseudomonadales bacterium
CCAAGAAGGACTATTTACACTACACCCGAAGCGAAGAAGAGATTGCCTACATGCGGGCCATCAAGCAGGTGTTTGATCCCAATCGAGTGATCAACCCGGGCAAGATCTTCGACTGAGGTCACGCAACCGTAATTTTTGAGACAGAACGGCCGATGATACGTATTGTCTGTTCGTAATTACTAATTCGTGGGTTAGTAAGCGGACAGGACATAGTAGCCTGACTTAAGAACCTCAAGAGGCGGTTGCCATGGTAGAGCACCTCCCATGTGACGAAGGCATCCGGTTACTTCTGACCCCCAACCGTTCCATCAGTTGGCAGGGTAGCGTGCGAGTATGGCTCGCACTGTGTGGAGTCTCGATGCTTGTAGTCTCCCTGATGGTCTGGCTCGGAGCCTGGGTAGTGCTGCCTTTTGCAGGCATTGAGCTGGCGGCTGTGGGGGCCGGACTTTACTATACCGCCCGCAAGTGCCGCCAGCAGGAAGTGCTGGAGATAGCCGGCGACAATCTTCGCCTGGAAAAAGGTCTATACCGGAAGGAAGCCGAGTGGGAAATGCCCCGGCGTTACCTTCGTGTGCAAATCGACGTGCCTCGTCATCCCTGGACGCCCCAGAAATTCTTCCTCGCATACCGGGGCACAGAGGTTTCCCTGGCCAGTTTTCTCAACGTAGATGACGCCAAGAAACTGCTGGGCATTTTGGAGAGAGAAGGTTTATTGATTGAGAAGCGGAGGCATGAGTATACCGGTTTCTGGTTTTGAGGCTGCAAAGTGTTCCTGTCTGGCGTTACCATGATTCAATGAAAAACCATATCGTAGTTCTCACTGGCGCTGGCATCAGCGCCGAAAGCGGCCTCTCCACCTTCCGTGACAACGGTGGCCTGTGGGAAAAACACAGCGTCTACGATGTCGCAACTCCCGAAGCCTTCGCCCGCAATCCGGAACTCGTCCTGCGGTTTTACAACGAGCGCCGTCGTCAGCTTCAGGGCGTCGAGCCCAATGCGGCTCACCGGGCACTGGCAGAGCTGGAAAGTACTCATCGCGTTACCATCATCACCCAGAATGTAGACGACCTCCATGAGCGGGCCGGCTCCAGTGAGGTCATTCATCTGCATGGCGAGCTTACGAAAGCACGCAGCTCCAAATGGGCCGACCACATCTATGATATTGGTTACCGGGCTATTGAACTGGGCCAGCACTGTGAATTAGGCACCCAGCTTCGCCCCCATGTGGTCTGGTTCGGCGAAGAAGTCCCGATGATCGAAGTTGCGGCTGAAATTGTGCCGACCGCCGACCAGCTGTTGATCGTCGGCACTTCCTTGCAGGTCTACCCCGCCGCCGGGCTAGTCGATCTTGTGGATTTTGATGTGCCGGTTACCGTCATCGACCCGGGCGAGCCCGCCAATGTGTCCCGGGCCCGGGTGATTCGTAAGGGAGCTTGTGAGGGAGTCGCAGAATGGATGGCAGCGCTTTATCGGAACAATAAACCATGACGCAATCCCCGCTCGCTGAGTCTTTGACCCTGCCCTGTGGCGCCGTGCTTCCGAATCGTATTGTCAAGGCTGCAATGACTGAGGGGGTTGCGGATGCCCAACTGCATGCAACGGAACGGCATCAGCGGCTCTACGAGTGCTGGTCCGAGGGCGGGGCTGGGTTGTTGATTACTGGCAATGTCATGATTGATCGCCATGTGCTTGAGCGTCCAGGCAATGTCGCCATTGATCCGGCCCCGGTTGCTGGACCGCCACCGGATATGGAGCGTTTGAGGGCCTGGGCAGAGGCAGGAACGCGTCATGGTAATCATCTGTGGATGCAGATTTCTCATGCGGGGCGCCAGTCGCCGCGGTATGTTACCGGCGAACCGGTGGGGCCCTCTGCTGTTCAACTTAAATTAATGGGGAATTATGCACCTCCCAGGGCACTGTTAGAGGCGGAGATTCTGGATTTCATTCAACGTTTTGCCAATGTTGCCAGGATCGCCCGTGACGCCGGTTTCACCGGGGTTCAAATTCATGCTGCCCATGGTTACTTACTATCTTCGTTTCTGTCGCCCGTAACAAACCACCGCACGGATTGCTGGGGCGGTTCACTGGAGAACCGTGCCCGCATGCTGCTGGAAACCATCCGGGCAGTGCGAAAGGCGGTAGGTGGGCAGTTCCCTGTGGGTATTAAACTCAATTCTGACGATTTTCGCAAAGGCGGTTTCAGCCACGAGGAGTGTATCCAGGTGGTTCAATGGCTTAATAACGAAGGCATTGACTTGCTGGAGATTTCCGGTGGCACGTACGAACAGCCAAGGTTGTTGGGTGTGCGTGGGGATGCATACACAGTTCGGGACGCGAAACCGGCTGCTATCGCATCCTCTGGAGAGGATGTCAGAGAGAGCACCCGGCAGCGGGAAGCGTATTTTCTGGATTATGCCGAGGCCATCCGCAAGGTGTGTGATGTTCCTTTGATGGTTACTGGCGGCTTTCGCACAAGAATTATAATGGAAGATGCCGTGGCGGATGGTATTACTGATCTGATCGGGTTGGGAAGACCTCTTTGTACAGACCCTGATACCCCAAGAAAGCTATTGCAGGCTACTATTGATAAGACGGTATGCCATGAGCACGATCTGCATCTTGCGAAGCGCGGGCTGTTTTCTCCGGCCAGTCCGCTGTTGCCGGTGAAGGTGATCAATGTGATTGGAGGACAGGCGTGGTATTACCAGCAAATTTTCCATCTTGCTGATGGCAAACCGGTAGATCTTAAACTGGGAATTATGGGGGCATTTACTGCTTATTTTGCTGATGAGATCCGCACTGCTATCAGGTTAAAGCGGGCATCCCGCCCGCAGTGATCAGTTCATCGAAGAGGGGAACACCATGGCTAGTGGCTGGGCAAAAGAAGGCGCAGTACAGGAGCAGATTGATAGTACCGTGGAGGACGCTCTGAAGCGAGCACGAGATCAGCTACCTGAAGGGGAGAGTCTGACCCACTGTGAGGACTGCGAGATGGGTATCCCCGAGGCGAGGCGCGAGGCGTTACCAGGTGTGCGATTGTGTGTTGCCTGCCAGAGCGAGCGCGACAAACAGCAATCGGTGGCCAGCGGCTACAACCGCCGGGGCAGCAAGGATAGCCAATTACGTTAGATAGCTGGCTGGTTGCCTGAGTTTTTAAATGGGCCTGTTACCATTGATTTCGGAGACCTCTGGTCAATGTTCAAGTTACTGATTGCCAATAAAAACTATTCATCCTGGTCTCTACGGCCGTGGGTTTTGATGCGTGAGCTGGGTATCCCGTTTGAAGAGACGCTGACGCCTTTCTCAGAAAAAACCGACCCGGATTCAGTCTTCGCACTGTCACCGACCCGCAAGGTTCCATGCCTGCTGGATAGTGATACAGCTGTCTGGGATTCGCTGGCGATTGCCGAGTATCTGGCAGAAACCGCCCCCCGAGTATGGCCTGCCGACCGGGTTGCGCGCGCCTGGGCACGAAGTGCTTCCGCCGAGATGCACTCGGGCTTTCCGGTAATGCGCGATTTCTGCACCATGAACTGTGGCGTGCGAATTGACATGGGGCCGTTGCCAGCTGGCCTGGGGAACGAATTTAGCCGGCTTGATGAGCTCTGGCTTGACGGGCTTACACGTTTTAACGGCCCCTTCCTGGCCGGGTCAGATTTCACAGCAGTAGATGCATTCTTTGCGCCGGTGGCATTCCGGGTGCAAACCTATGATATTCAATTGTCGTCGGAATCACGCCTGTATGCGGATCGTTTACTGGCATTGCCGTCGATGCGGGAATGGTATCAAGCAGCGCTGCTGGAAACCTGGCGCGATAAGGCTCACGAGGATGAGGCTCAGCACGCCGGAATCCTGCGGGAGGATTACCGGGTCTTGGCATGAACCGCCGCAATTCATGGAGACGCTTGCTCCGTTAGATGTCCAGATTTGCCTTACGAATCATGTCGTGCAGATGACTTCAGCTACGCCTTCTCCGGTCTTGGGCTAAACTTTGCGCGCGCTTATGTTAGCGGGCCCCGGGGACAGATAGGTCTCCAGTTCTTCCCGGAAGGCTGCTTGTACGCCTAACCGCTTCATCATCCAATAGTGCCCTGCAATCATGCGGTCAATGAAGATGCTTTCTACCGGCGGCTTGAAATAATCCAGATACTTGAACACGGTGGTGGTTTTGGCCGCAACGTGCTTATGGATGTCGGATTCGGCGAAATCGTAGGGGGTATCGCTGTTGAAGGGTTTGACAAGTATATCCCGCCACATGGCGTAATAGGCCTCATCGACAGCTGGCTGAGATTCCACCCGGGCACCCAGGTCAATCAAGTGCCGGTCCAGCGCCGAGTAGTCCTCCGCCAACGCTGACACCAGTGCCTTGCGATAAGCTTCGACTATCTCCGGCTTGAGTTTTTTCACGCAACCATAGTCGTACAGAATGATGGTGCCGTCAGGACGATAGGCGAAATTGCCAGCGTGAGGATCACCGTGGATGCACTGAAACCGGAACAACTGGTCTGTCATCATGGTGAAAATGCGATGGCCGATAAGGTTTATGGTGTCCTGGCTATATTTTTCTGGAGTGATAGCGCTGATATGGTCGCCTTCGAGCAACTCCATAGTCAGCACCCGCCGCGCTGAGTGGCTACTGATTACCCGGGGAATGCGAATCCACTCGTCATTTTTGTGGAATTCCTGGAACGCGTCCAGGTTGCGGGCTTCATTTTCGTAATCCAGCTCTTCTTTCAGTCGCACGCGAATCTCTGCGAACAGCTGGTCTACGTGCTCCTTGGGCATTTTCAACAAACCACCCAGGCGCAGGGCCATGCGCAGTTGCTTGAGGTCAGAATCACAGGAGTCGTCAACGCCCGGATACTGCACTTTCACGATCACATCTTCGCCGCTGTGCATCCGTGCCCTGTGGACCTGCCCGATTGATGCTGCGGCATAGGGCTCTTCCTGCAGGTATTCGAACAGCTCACCAAGAGGCTTGCCCAGCTCTGTTTCGACCTGACCAACGATGACATCAAAGGGCATCGGCGGCGCTTCTTTCTGAAGTTTCTGCAGGGCATCCGAGAATTCCCGGGGCAGAAAGTCCTGGGTTTGTGAGGCGATTTGCCCCACTTTCATTACTGCGCCCTTGAGTTCCCCAAGTGTGTCGACGAGCTGGCCCGCCATTCGGGAGTAGTGTTCGCTGCGGGCGGCTTCGTCCTGCTCCTGGCCAAACAGACGGCGTGCCCTCTGGCCAGCGTACTGGCTTGCCACAGAGGCAGTCATGCCTGCAAGTTTGAAGAATCGTCCGCTACGGGATGTGACCGGTTTTTTTGCCATAATATTTGTACGTCTAAGAGTCAGGAAGCTATCACAACACTTCTGTTCCGATAAACAGTACGTCCTCAAGCTGAAACTGCAGTTTCTGTCCGGAAACCAGCGGCCCGACGCCAGCCGGTGTGCCGGTCAGCACAACATCTCCCGGCAGCAGTGTAAAGGTCTGGCTGATATGGGCAAGCAGCGGGAGAATAGGGTTCAGCATATCTGAGGTGTCACCAGTCTGTTGGCGGCTGCCGTCGATATCGAGACTGAAGCCCAGGCGGCTGGCCTGATTCAGGTGCTCAGTGGGGACGAAGGGCGACAGCGGGCAGGCGCCGTCAAAGCCCTTGGCCCTCTCCCAGGGCTGGCCCTTTTCCTTGAGCTGGCTTTGCAGATCGCGGAGCGTCAGGTCCAGAGCCAGACCGTAACCAAGGATGGCCCGGCTTGCTTCGTCCTCGGTGGCGTTGGTGAGAGGCACACCGATCAACACCGCCAGTTCGGTCTCGAAATGCACCGTGCCCTGGTCTTTTGGCAGGGCGAGCGGCCGCGTCAGGTGTGCAGCGGCGGTTGCGGGCTTGATGAAAAGCAAGGGCGTATCAGGAATGGGGTTATTCAGTTCTTTGGCGTGCTCGGCATAATTGCGGCCCACACAAACGATCTTCCCGAGGGGCAGACGTATAGCCGTACCGTCTTTCCAGTGGTGTTCGTAAGCCGCCATGAACCATCCTCTGCTTGTGTTGACAGGTGTTCGGGGTTAATCGCCCTCGAATGAGCACACAGTATAAACCTTGAGGTTTTCCGCGCGCAGTTTTTCTGAGCCGCCGAGGGCTGGTAGGTCAATCATTGCAGACACTTCATAAATTTCTGCGCCGATTCTGCGGATCAGGCGCGAAGCCGCGAGCATGGTGCCGCCAGTGGCAATGAGATCATCAACCAGAACCACCCGGTCACCGGGTTTAAACGCGTCCTTGTGAAGCTCGACGGACGCCGTGCCATATTCCAGCTCATAGTCCTCCACCAGAGTATCGAAGGGTAATTTACCCTTTTTGCGGATCAGAACCAGGCTGGCGTTGAGCTCGTACGCCAGGGCGGAACCTATAATAAAGCCCCGGGCATCGACTGCGGCCACGGCGTCAATCTGATGACCGTGATAGCGGTGGACGAACGCATCAATCAATTTGCGAAACGCGGTGCGATCCTGCAACACCGTTGTAATATCACGAAACTGCACGCCAGGCTTGGGCCAGTCGGGCACGGTCCGAATGGCATTTTTGATGGTTTCTGCAAAGTAATCCATAGGTCTCTCGGCTTTTTTCTAGGCGACGTCCAGGAAAATAAATTTGAGAATAAAGATTAATGCAATCAGCACCACGCTTGCATTGAGCTGAGACCAGCGCCCACTGAGAGCCTTTAATAGAGCGTAGGTAATAAAGCCCAGGGCGATGCCGTTTGCGATCGAGAACGTCAGCGGCATCATTAGGGCGGTAACCACGGCCGGGGCAGCATCGGTAACATCATCCCAGTCGATCAGCTTAAGCCCACTGGTCATAAGAACTGCCACATACAGCAATGCCGGGGCAGTGGCGTAGGGCGGAATAATGCTGGCAATCGGGGAGAGCAGCAGGCACGCCAGGAACAGCAGCGCAACGACTACGGCAGTCAGTCCGGTTCGGCCTCCCGCGGAAATGCCGGCCGTGGATTCGATATAGCTGGTGGTGGTAGAGGTGCCCAGTGCTGCGCCCGACATGGTCGCCACGGAATCCGACATCAGCGCCCGGCCAAGGCGGGGCAGCTTGCCGTCTTTATCCAGCAAACCACCGCGCTGAGCTGCACCGATCAGGGTGCCGGAGGTGTCAAACAGATCCACGAATAGGAACGCGAAGATCACGCTGATCATGCCGATATTGAAGGCCCCTGCGATATCAAGCTGCATAAAAGTCGGGGCGAGGCTCGGAGGGGCAGAGAAAAATCCTTCGTATTCAATCAGGTTTAATGCCAGGGCTGCGAGGGTAACGGCAATAATGCCGATCATCACCGCTCCGGTAACGCGCTTGAATGACAGGGCACAGATCAGCAGGAAACCGCCGAAGAACAACAGGGCGTGAGGCGTCTTTACATCTCCCAGCCCGACCAGCGTAGCTGGATGATCAACCACAATGCCTGCATTTTTGAAAGCAATCAGTGCGAGGAAAAAACCAATACCGGCGGAGATGCCGAAGCGAAGCGACAGCGGAATGCTGTTAATAATCCATTCCCGCACCTTGAACAGGCTCAACAAAAAGAACAGTAAACCGGACAGAAAAACCGCGCCGAGCGCAACCTGCCAGCTGTACCCCATGCTGCCCACGACAGTAAACGAGAAGAACGCGTTCAGACCCATGCCCGGGGCAAGCGCAATCGGGTAGTTGGCCCAAAGCCCCATGATCAGCGTGCCGATTACCGCAGCCAGACACGTAGCGACGAACACCGCGCCGAAATCCATGCCGGTCGCCGACAGAATACTGGGGTTGACCACAACGATGTACGCCATAGTCAGAAAGGTGGTCAGGCCAGCCACAACCTCCTTGCGAACCGTAGTCTCGTGGGCCTGTAGTTTAAACAGTCGTTCAAGCATGACGGGGTGTGCCCTTTGGAAAAACAGCAATGGTACTGGTTGGCGTTACTCAGGCCAAGTTATGAAAGTTTGTTCAGAAACAGTTTTATGAACGGTGTGGGTCTCGCTGCAGGCGAATATCAAAACTTACGGCCAGCAGCCGTCGAATGAAGTTGACACAGGATAGTCGAATTGTCAGGGCAGTTCATCCGTCCCGGCTTGCGGTCTGTTAGTTTTCGGTAACTGGAAAGCAAACTATTGTGTATCGCTAATTCTGTATTGATCCACCCTGCTAAATAGCCTGTATTTATGAATGAAAAAATCACTCACAGTCAGGGAGATTATGTCATGTCGTTGATCCGTCTTGCTTATGCCAGTAAGGCTACATTCAAAGCAATGCCCCTTGAACAGGGGATCGAGCCAAACGTTTCCCGCATTTTGCTCGCGTCACGCCGAAATAATCCTAAAAAGGGTCTGGTCGGTGGTCTTTATTACGGTGATGGCAATTTCTTTCAGTATCTAGAAGGAGAAGAGTCCGCTGTTCGTGAGCTATACAGTCGGATCAAGCGTGATGACCGGCACAAGGATGTCAAGACGCTCATTGAAGAGCCACTTGAGGCCTATACGTTTTCCAACTGGTCGATGAAGTATGTGCCGGTGGCGGGTGATGTCGGCCGCTTTCTCAAGGCGAACAAGCTGGTGAAGTTTGATCCCTACCAGTTTGACCGCAGCCTGTGCGAGCAGATGATCGAACTGGTGCGCGCGTCCAGCCATGATGACAAGCTGGTGAACCATGGTACTAAAGAGTCGCGGGTGGATAACCGTAATCCGGATGTCATCTCCCCGGGTATTCGCAATGGCTTGATTGGTGCGGCTGTGGTGATGGCTGCTGCTGTGGTGATCGGTGGCGCCATGATGTTTTAGTCAGGAATGCGCTGTAAGGGGTCAACTATTCGCCAGCCTAATCAAAAACCATTACAGCTGTTTATTTGATTCATGGCGAGTCCGGAGTTAGGTTGATTACTATCTGTCGTTACCGGTTTCAGCGTAACGCCTCCTCAACCTTTGGAGTGACACCATGCGAGCAATTCTTTGCAAGGAATATGGTCCGGCCGACACGCTGGTTATTGAAGACACCAAAAGCCCTGAAGCCAAGGGTAGCGGTGTTAAGGTCCGGGTGCGTGCCGCTGGTCTGAACTTCCCGGATACCCTTATTATCGAGGGCAAATACCAGATTAAACCGAACATGCCGTTTTCTCCCGGCGGTGAAATGTCCGGAGAAGTCCTGGCGGTCGGCGAAAAAGTGACCCGTTTCAAGGCTGGCGATCGGGTAATGGGATTGACCGGTTACGGCGCATTCGCGGAAGAAGTGGTGGTGGCAGAAGCAAATCTGCTGCCGGTTCCCGAAAGCATGAGTGATGAAGAAGCCGCTGCTTTTACCATGGTTTATGGCACGTCCTACCACGCACTCAAGCAACGTGCGAATATCCGACCGGGTGAGACATTGCTGGTTCTGGGTGCTAGTGGCGGCGTGGGCTTGGCCACTGTTGAACTAGGCAAAGCCATGGGCGCCCATGTCATTGCCGCGGCCAGCAGTGCCGATAAACTGGAGGTAGCAAAGCAGGCTGGTGCCGACGAGGTAATCAATTATGCGGATGAGCCACTCAAAGACACTATCAAGAAGCTGACCAATAACCGGGGTGTGGACGTTGTCTATGACCCGGTCGGCGGCGACTTTACTGAACAGGCTTTGCGGGGTATGGCCTGGAACGGTCGCCACCTGATCGTCGGTTTTGCCGCGGGGGACATCCCGAAAATTCCAGCCAACCTGACGCTGCTTAAAGGCTGCGCGGTGATGGGTGTGTTCTGGGGGGCATTCACCCAGAAAGAGCCGGAAGCCAGTGCCCAGAACATGAAGGATTTGTTCAAGCTCTATTCCGAGGGCAAGATCAAACCCCGGATCAGTGAAGTGTTCGCGTTTGAAGATTACGCCCTTGCCCTTAACGCGCTGACCGAGCGTCGCGCCAAAGGCAAGAT
>JBBQMX010000020.1:0-9896 GCA_038329375.1 Pseudomonadales bacterium
GGACAGATGCTGACCGAGGACGAGAATCTGGTCTCGGTTGATTTGCAGGTGCAGTATCGGGTCGAGAGTGCACGGGATTACGTGTTGAATGTACGCGATTCCAACGAAGCTCTGGCCTTTGCGACGGACAGTGCGCTGCGCCATGAAGTGGGTAGCTCCTCTCTTGATCAGGTGCTGACAGAAGGCCGTGCAGAGCTTGCCGTAAGAGTCGAGCAGCGTCTACAGGGCTTCTTGCAGGAATATGGCACCGGCTTGCAGCTTGTCCGCGTTAACGTTGAGAGTACGCAACCACCCGAGGCGGTTCAGGATGCCTTCCGGGAAGTACAGCGGGCCCGGGAAGATGAGCAGCGGGTGAAGGAAGAAGCTGAAACTTACCGTAACAAGGTGGTTCCGGAAGCGCGTGGCCAGGCTCAGCGCCTGACGGAAGAAGCGATGGCTTATAAAGAAGAAGTCACTGAACGGGCACGTGGTGAGACCGCTCGCTTTACCGAATTACTGTCGGTCTACCAGACTGCTCCCGAGGTGACCCGGGAACGCATGTACATGGCCGCAATGGAAAACGTGCTGTCCAGAACCAGTAAAGTTCTGGTGGATACCGACAGCAGCAACAATATGATGTACCTGCCTCTGGACAGGCTGATGAATCGTGACGGTCGCTCGGCGGGAAGCAATTCCTCGCAGGGGCAGGACGGTTCTTCTGGCAGGGACCAGAATATTGGCTCCCTGACGGATCAGGTGATTCAGGAGATCCGCACCAGGCAGGATAACACCGGCGTTCGGAGGGGCAGATAATTATGGGGCCTAAAGCTATTCTGGGTCTTGCAGGGACCCTCGTTGTTGTCCTGCTGGTAGTGTCTAGTGTCTTCATTATTCCGGAGACCCACCGTGGTGTGCTGCTTCGGTTTGGTGAGTTGGTGGAAACCGATATCCAGGCAGGTATTCATTTCAAGGTACCCGTGATCGATCAGGTTCGCCGCTTTGACGTTCGGGTATTGACGACAGATCTGCCTTCCAGGCAGTACCTGACCATCGAGAAGAAGCCGTTGGATGTGGATTCCTATCTTGCCTGGCAGATTCGCGACGTTGATCAGTACTATCGCGCGACCGGTGGTGATGAGGTGAGGGCCAGGTCACTGTTGTCTTCCCGCGTTGATAACGGCCTGCGGGACGAGTTCGGTGTGCGCACCATGCACGAAGTGGTTTCAGGCCAACGTGACGAACTGATGCACACACTCAGGGACCGTGTAAGCGAGGCAACGCTCAGAGAATTTGGTGTTGAAGTTGTGGATATACGGGTCAAGGGTATCGAACTGCCCGAGTCTGTGAAAGAGAACGTGTTTCGTCGAATGGCTGCTGAGCGCGACAAACTGGCCCAGGAGTTCAGGTCTCGTGGTCGGGAGCTTGGAGAGGGCATTCGTGCCGACGCTGATCGCCAGCGTACCGTTATTCTGGCCGAAGCATTTGCCAGGGCCGAAGAAACCCGCGGTGAAGGTGATGGTGTTGCGGCCCAGATATATGCCGACGCCTACACGGAAGATAGAGAATTTTATAAGTTCTATCGCAGCCTTGAGGCTTATCAGAGCACGTTCTCAAGCAAAGACGACATCATGGTGATTGACGCCACCAGTGACTTCCTGCGCTACCTGAAAGATCCTATGGGCGGCAACTAGTTCGCACTGATCTGACAGGAAACCGGAATAGCTTTGCTGTTCCGGTTTTTTTGTGGGCGCCAAAAGTGTAAAATTCTGCCGGTTTTGGATTGGTTTTCCGCTCCCCAAAGGACATCAGAGATACATGACAGACTCTAACCGCTGGTTACTGCCTGACGGGGTGGAAGATATTCTGCCACCATTGGCTGGACAGATCGAAGCTCTGCGCCGTGATGTAATCGATACCTGTCAGCGCTGGGGCTATCAATTGGTCATTCCGCCGCTGATCGAATATCTCGATTCGCTGTTTACCGGCACGGGCCATGATCTGGCCCTGCAGACATTCAAGCTGACGGACCAGTTGACAGGGCGAATGATGGGGGTCAGGGCTGACATGACGCCTCAGGCAGCACGGATTGATGCCCACACCCTGCGGCGTGAAGGCGTGACTCGCCTGTGTTATGCCGGCCATGTTCTTCACACACGCCCTCAACACATGTTAACAGGGAGGACACCGATCCAGGCCGGCTGTGAGCTCTTCGGCAGCAAATCCGAAGCCGCAGACTGTGAGATTATGAGCCTGTTGCTGGACGTTCTGCGGATGGCTGGCCTGCCGTCTGTCCATCTTGACCTGGGCCATGTCGGAGTTTACCAGGCGTTGATCCGGGAAGCAGACGTAGACCCGCAAACCGACACTGCGATTTTCGACGCCATGCGGCGTAAGTCCGTTCCTGAGTTGGACGCTCTGCTCGGAGACTGCACTGATCAGAGTGCCGGGGCTCGATTGAGAGCGCTGGCCCGCATAAGCGGAGGCAGGGAAACCCTGGCGCAGGCACGGTCTGCCCTTGAGGGGTCGGCGGTGGAAGTGATGGGTGCGCTTGATCAGCTCGAGCGCGTAGCGGACATGCTGGCGGAGAGCTATCCCAAGGTTGTCCTGGGTTTCGACTTCTGTGAGCTTCGTGGTTATAACTACCATACCGGCATGGTGTTCGCTGTCTATGCCCCCGGGCATGGTGAAGCGCTTGCGAAAGGCGGTCGTTATGATTCCATCGGACAGGATTTCGGTCGCGCACGCCCGGCGACCGGTTTCAGCATGGATATCCGGGCATTGGCCACCCTCGGGCAGCGTCAGCAGTCGATCAAGGGTGCCATCTGGGCGCCGCATAGCGAAGACGTTGGCCTGGCCAGTGTCGTTGCCGGGTTGAGGTTAACCGAGACGGTCATTCAGGCCATGCCGGACGATCCGAAGAACGGCTCGCAGAACCGGGAGTGTGACCGGCAGCTGGTCAAACAGGGCGACCAGTGGGTCGTTGAACCAATCTGATAAATGCGTTGTCGTGTTCACGAGCGCGGGAGCATCGAGAGAGAATCATGGGTAAAAATGTTGTAGTACTGGGTACCCAGTGGGGGGACGAAGGCAAAGGCAAGATCGTTGATTTGCTGACGGAAGAGGTTGCAGCAGTTGTGCGATTCCAGGGTGGCCATAATGCAGGCCATACGTTGGTTATCGAGGGACGCAAGACAGCGCTGCATCTGATTCCTTCCGGTATTTTGCGAAGCGACGTCGCCTGCCTGATTGGTAACGGTGTGGTGGTTTCGCCTGAGGCTCTGCTGAAAGAGGTTCGTGAGCTTGAGGAGCGGGGGGTAGCCGTGCGAGACAGATTGCGGATCAGTTACGCCTGTCCGTTGATTTTACCAACCCACGTTCGCATCGACGTAGCCCGCGAGCGTGCCCGAGGCAATGACAAAATCGGAACTACCGGCCGTGGCATTGGCCCTGCCTATGAGGACAAGGTGTCTCGTCGTGGCCTGCGTATCGGTGACCTGCTCAACGAAGTAACGTTCGAGCAGAAGCTGCGAGATATCATGGAGTATCACAACTTCGTCTTGACCCAGTATTTCAAAGAAGAGGCCGTCGATATTGACCAGGCGCTCAGTGATCTCAAGGCGATGGGCAGCGAAATCCTGCCGATGGCCGCCGATGTCACGGATCTGCTTCATGACTACCGCAAGCGGGGCGAGCACATTCTGTTTGAGGGCGCTCAGGGTTCCTTGCTGGACATCGACCTGGGCACCTATCCCTACGTGACGTCATCCAACACCACGGCGGGCGGCACTGCCACAGGCACCGGCTTCGGGCCGCTGTTTCTTGATTATGTACTGGGTATCACCAAAGCCTACACCACACGGGTGGGTTCGGGGCCTTTCCCGACCGAGCTGTTTGACGAGTTTGGCCAGCATCTGGCGGTCAAAGGCAATGAAGTCGGCACCACCACCGGTCGGGCACGGCGCTGTGGCTGGTTTGATGCCGTGGCCTTGCGCCATGCCATCCAGATCAACAGCGTGTCGGGCATCTGTCTGACCAAACTGGATGTGCTGGATGGGCTGGACATGGTTAAAGTATGCGTGGGTTACAAAACTCCAAACGGCGAATTGCACCGTCCACCCATTGGCTGTGACAACTACAGTGAAATTGAGCCGGTCTATGAAGACTTGCCAGGCTGGAAAGACAGCACCGTGGGTCTGACCAGTATCGATCAGCTGCCCGAGAACGCGCTGGCTTACATCCGGTTCCTTGAGCAGCAAATTGAAGCGCCAATCGATATCATTTCGACCGGGCCGGACCGGGTTGAAACCATTATTCTGCGCCATCCTTTTGGCGCTTGAGGGTTACCCGGTAGTTTTTAGCGCTCCGCAATCACGGTTGCACGCCTGGGGCCGGGGTAACCTTCAATCGTTTTGGTAGGGTCTTCCGGATGCAGGAAGGCCTCGAGGGACTGGAACCGCATCCAGTCCGTCGTCCGTTGCTCCCGGGTCGTAGTATCGGTGACATCCACTACCCTGGCGTTCCGGAATCCGGCCCGCGCCAACCACAGCAACAAGGTGTCGCAGCTCGGTAAGAACCAGACATTTCTCATCAAACCGTAGCGATCCTCAGGCATCAGGCTGAAACCCTTCGGGCCGTCTGCTATCAGTGTCTCCAGTACCAGTTCACCACCGTCCCGAAGAGTTTCCCGAAGTTCCATCAGGTGGTCCAGGGGTGATCGACGGTGATAAAGAACGCCCATTGAAAAAGTCGTATCGAAGGTCTCGAGTTTGCGGGGCATATCCTCCATGCGAATCGGCAGCAGATCCACAGGCACGTCTCCGAGGTATTTTTTGACGCTGAGAAACTGGAAAAGAAACAGCAACCCCGGATCAATACCGATCACCTGTCTGGCTCCTGCTCCTGCCATGCGCCAGCAATGATATCCGGAGCCACAACCGACATCGAGAACCGTGCGCCCATTGAGGTCTGACAGCCAGGGCGCTATGCGGTCCCACTTCCAGTCTGACCGCCATTCGGTATCAATGTGGACACCGAAAAAATCGAACGGCCCTTTGCGCCAGGGCATTAGCCCCCTCAGCCCGGATTCCATTACGTTGAGAACTTCCGTGCCGAGCCGCTCGCCAGAATTCAATGTTATAGTAGACCGGTTGAGGTCGACTTGCGCGCCAGCAACTGTTGGTAGTGACTCAAGCGCGCCCTGCCAGCGATGTATATCACCGTGAGGAAGTTCCTCGAATCGCCGGGTCAGTTGTGTTCGCAGCTGATTTGCCCAGGGCTGGTGGCCCTGTTGTTCAAGCGTCGTCAATAGTGTGCGGTAGCAGCGTTGCCAGTCAAACATGGTCAGTAGCTCAGGATGACTTGATTGCCAGAATCGAAACAAAATTAAAACATTGATACCACACCATTATCTGGGTAAAGCCGGCGCTGAGCAGCCTTTCACGATGGATTCTCAGGGTTTCGGGTATCAAAACCTGTTCCAGGGCGGAACGCTTCTGACTGATTTCCATGTCCGAATAGCCATTGGCTCGTTTGAACTCGTGGTGCAGGTGGGTTTGAGTGTCTTGCTCTGAGGCGTCTTCAAAACAGATTTTCTCTGACAGTATCAGTACACCACCCGGGCGGGTGGCTGTTGCTATCCGCGCAAGCAATGCGCTGCGCTGACCCGGAGGAATGAACTGCAGTGTAAAGTTAAGCGTGGTAACGGAAGCGTTTTCCAACGCCGTCTGAGTGATATCTTCACAGCAAAGGGTGACGGGCAGTGGATGATCATCCAGCGCAATATAGTGTTCGCAGCGCTCCAGCATAGCGGCTGAGTTGTCCACGCCGGTGAGCTTGCAGTCTTTATAACGAATGCCGTGCCGCATGGCGAGGGTTGAGGCTCCCAGGGAACAGCCCAGGTCATAACAATGGCTGCCGGGCTGGGCATATTGCTCGGTGATCACCTCGATCATCGGGACAATAGTAGTATAGCCGGGTACTGAGCGTCTGATCATATCGGGGAAGACACGGGCAACCGAGGCGTCGAAGCGGAAATCAGCGGGCGCACGGGCATCGGCGAACAGGGTATCGTTGTCGGTAATCGGCTTATTCGGGGAAGTTCTCATGGTGCCGTCCTCAGCGGGCTTCAGGGGCTGGCGCGGGCGCCGGATTGGCTGCTCGACAGCGCACCCCGCGATTTTTGTAATCCACCAGTATGCCCCGGAATTCGCTGTCCGCATCGGAGGCAACTGCCAGGTAACCCTGCTCACAGGCGGCGTGGAGTTCCGAGGGTTTAGGCGACATACGGAAGTCTTCACCGGGCACCACGTGAATGGCTGTAAACTCACCAACGGGACCGTCTGACTGGTCACCGGCATGATTGATACGTCCGCTGGCCTGGAGGGCAATGACCGTCACGGCAATCGTTAACGCCGCAGTGACAAACAGGCTGCGTATGGTATAGCAGGCCTCTGGCTGACTCATGGCAAATCTCTCGTATTCAATAAAGGTCCAATGACCGGCCTCAATGCTGACCAGGTATCGATATGGGTGGAGCCTGCAGTGCGGCAAGCTGTTCCCTCAAAGCCAGAATCTGATCAGACCAGAAGCGACCCTGCGTAAACCACGGAAAGAAGCGTGGGAACGCCGGGTCATCCCAACGTCGCGCCAGCCAGGCACAATGGGCTATCTGTCGATAACAGCGCAGGGGCTCGATCAAGTGGCGTTCACGGCGGTCAAAATCATGGAACATTTCGTAGCCTTCCAGCAGCTCTCCAAACTGAGCGCCCTGCTCAAATTCATCGCCGTTGAGCAGTAACCAAAGGTCCTGAATCGCCGGTCCAGTGCGACAATCATCAAGATCTACAAACAACATCTGTTTATCACGGACCAGAATATTGCCCGCATGACAATCGCCGTGCAGACGAAGAGTTTTAACATCACCGGCATCGTCGATACGCCGCTTGCAGTTTTCGATCAAGTCAGGAATCAGGCTGTCCCAGGCCGGGCGGAGATCATCCGGCACCCAGCCATTTTCCGTAAGGTACAGGCTGAAATCGGTGATGCCGGACATGATCGAAAGGGTGGGGCGGGTATCGAAAGCTGAACAGGCACCGACGCTGTGGAGCTGCCCCAACCATTGCCCCAGCCGATAGAGTGTATCCTGCATGCTGGTATCGGGAGCGTGGCCACCACGTTGGTCAAAAACGGCGAACATAAAACCTTCATGCTGGCCCAACGTGTCACCAGAGGGCATGGCAAGTGGTGCTACCACCGGGATGCCGGCATCACGCAGCTCCAGTGAAAAGCGATGTTCTTCACGGATCTGGGCCTCGCTCCAGCGACCGGGACGATAAAATTTTGCGATGACCGGCAGCCGGTCATCGATACCGATTTGGTAGACCCGGTTCTCATAGCTGTTGAGCGCAAACAGCCTGCCATTGATCACGAATCCGGCGGCTTCGATAGCGTCCAGAATGTTGTCTGGTTTCAAATCATCGTAAGGGTGTGGGTTGGAGATCATAAAGTCCTGTTAGCGCCGCGCCTGGGATTTCTGACGCATATCACTGAGGTGGTACCAGTTTTCATCGAGTTCCCACCGTACCCTGGAAACGCCTGAGGTACTGAGAACGACATCGCCGGCTCTGGCTTGCACATGGGCAAACTCCCGCTCTGCTCGCTGCCAGTCACGGTGGTTCTCGTTAACGGATCGCATGCTTGGAAAAATGCTAATAAGAGCTTCCCGGGTCGACATGTCATGGGAGCGCAGGGAGCTCATAACGGCTGTGTCCCCGTCCACCCGCAAAACCCGGTGCTGGTAAGGGTAACTTGCGACCACGCTATCAGACCGGAGGTGCTGATTTAGCGTAATGACTTCAAAGCCGCGCCAGCCCAGCCAGCCAACAAAAATTGCGGCCACCAGCATTACGATAATAAACTGCTTTTTATCCGACATTATCAGCTCCGGGATCCTTGCGTATCGACCTGAAATTGCATCGCTATGCTGTTCTTTAGTCTGGCCGGCCGCCAGTATAACGGTTTTTGCACGGCTTTCGGAGTTTGTATCCAAGTCCGTGTGTTAAAGGTAATCTCGAACCACTACTTCAATTTTTGTAGCACCGGATAGTGGGCAGGAGGGAAGCGCCGAATGGCAAAGTTGGAGCAGCTTACTGTCGACACGGTGGTGATTGGCGCCGGCGTGGTCGGTCTGGCTGTGGCCCGTTCGCTGGCGATGTCCGGGCAGGACGTCATCGTACTGGAAGCAGGCGACCGGTTTGGTGAAGGCATTTCATCGCGCAACAGCGAAGTGATTCACGCCGGACTGTACTACCCGGAGTCATCGCTGAAAGCGACTCTCTGCGTTCACGGCCGTGAGATGTTGTACCGATACTGTGAAAGTTTCAAGGTTGGTTGCGCCCGAACAGGTAAATGGGTAATTGCCTGTCACCAGGATCAAGAGCATGCACTTGAGCGGGTTCGAAGCCAGGCGGAGAAAAATGGCGTAGAGCTTGCCTATGCGAGTGGCTCGCGTATTGCCAAAGCCTTACCGGATGTTCGTGCCACCGCAGCCCTCTATTCACCCTTGACCGGAATTGTTGATAGCCATGCCTTCATGCTTTCGTTGTTAGGCGAGCTGGAATTCCATGGCGGGACCCTGGTTTGCCGGGCACCGGTGGAAGTGGCTGCAAGCACGGGAAGGAGCCACCTGCTGACAGTTGGGGGCATCAATCCCTGTGAAATTACCGCTCAGCGCGTGGTAAATTCCGCAGGTCTGGCAGCGGTACCGCTGGCAAGGACGTGGCAGGGTTATCCACTTGAGAACTGCCCGATACTGCATTTTGCCCGTGGCAATTACTTCAGTTATTCCGGGCGCCATCCGTTCAATACCCTGATTTATCCAGTGCCTGAGCCCGGAGGTTTGGGTGTGCACCTGACCCTTGATCTGGCGGGGCAGGCACGTTTCGGGCCGGATGTCGAATGGCTTGAACGGCCGGATTACACCGTGGATCCGGCGCGTCGTGACGCTTTTGCCATTGCGATCAAAAACTGGTGGCCCGGGCTGGACGCGACCCGGTTGCAGGCGGCGTATGCCGGAGTGCGGCCCAAATTGCGGGGCCCTGAAGGCGGGTTCTGTGATTTTGATATCCAGGATCAGGAGGCGCATGGGGTGCCCGGGCTGATCCAGCTCTTCGGTATCGAGTCCCCCGGCCTTACTGCGAGTCTGGCAATTGCAGACCACGTGGCCGCAAGGTTGAAGTGTTGATTAACCCGGTGTCCGGGCCAATGCCCAAACCTCTACTTCCGCCGCTCCTGCTGTTTTGAGTGCCTGGGCAAGCACTCGCGCGGTGGCGCCGGTGGTCATCACATCATCAATTATGGCAACCCGTGGTGGTGGTTGGCCTGTGATCACAAAAGCCTCCCTTAGGTTTGCCAGCCGCTGCTGTCGGTTCAGGCCGGATTGCGCAGTACCGGCGCGCTGCCTCTTTACCAAAGTTACAGACCAGGGTATACCGCTCGAAATACTCAATTGTTCTGCTATGTCCTCGGCCTGATTGAAACCCCGTTTCCGTTGTTTTGCCGGATGCATCGGGCTTGGGATCAGGATGTCTGGCCGCAGTGACGGAGAGTGATTGAGGTAGTCGGTGACGTCGTTAACGAGAACATTGATAAGGGGCCGTCCAAGCGCGCGCTGGGAGCTGTATTTGTAACGACTGATCAGCCGATTAACCGGAAACTGATAGCGTAGGGGGGCAATCACACGGTCGAACGCTGGTGGGTGTTTGAGGCACTCGCCGCAGAGAACTGGTTTAGTCGGTGCAAACGCCAGGGGCAGGGCGCACTGGCGGCAATGCTGGTGGTTGTAGGGCAGATCTGCCAGGCAGGCTGGGCACAGACCCTGCCCTTTAACTCCGGCACAACAAGCTACGCACTGTCCCGAG
>JBBQMX010000021.1:0-9808 GCA_038329375.1 Pseudomonadales bacterium
CCTGCTCGCCAAACATCAGCACCAGCGGCGCAGCGATGAAAATAGATGAGCTGGTGCCCACCACAATGCCGAACAACATCGGCAGGGCAAAACTGGCTACGGCTTCTCCGCCCGCAATACCCATGGGCAGGATCGCGAGGAACGTGGTTACCGATGTATAAAGCGTGCGAGTCAGCGTTGACGTCAGGCTTTCGTTGATCAGTTCCCGGAGTGGCTTGTCCGGATACAGCTTGAGGTTCTCCCGGATGCGATCAAACACGACCACCTTGTCGTTCACCGAGTAGCCAATCAAAGCCAGTAGTTCAGCTATCGCTGTAAGGTTGAATTCAATACCGAACAGCACGAAGAAACCCAGGGTTTTGGTCACATCGAGCGCCAGGGTCAGCATGGCTCCCGCCGCGAAGTAGCGCTCAAACCGGAACCACAGGTAGATAAACATCCCTAGGCCAGCCAGCAGCACTGCCAGAATACTGGTGTCGATAAAGTGATCGCTAACACTCGGGCCCACTACATCCACCCGCGGAAACTCCGCCGTGGCATCGATAGATTGCACCGTGGTTTTGATCTCCTCCACCAGCCTGGCTCCGCTACCGGCTTCGCCATCAACAGGCGTGCGCAGCAGGAAATTGCCGTTATCACCAAAGGGCTGAATTTCGGCCTTACCCAACCCTTGAGATTCCAGCCCTGAGCGCAGGGTTTCTATGGACAGCGACTGATCACCGTTGACTTCAACCAGGGTGCCACCCTTGAAATCAATACCCTGCTCCACCCCCGGCTGAAACAACAGGCCAATGGACACCATGGAGAGGATGGCAGAGAGCATCAAACCCCATGCCCGCACACCCATAAAGTTGATGGCTGCAGCATCCGGCGCGCGGTCCAGCCAACTAGCGCGGCCCAACGTCAATGGCGCCTTGCCCATTTTGGCAACGCGCCACTCCATTAATAACCGGGTTACCGAGATTGAAGTAAACATGGATACCACCAGGCCGACTGCGATTGCCAGTGCAAATCCCCTTACCGGCCCCGTCCCGAACAGGAACAGCAGACCCACCGCAATCAGTGTGGTGATGTTGGAATCGAGAATGGTGCTGAACGCACGCTGAAAGCCAAGATGTAAAGCATAGCGGGCGCTGGCGCCCTTGCGACTCTCCTCCCGTATGCGCTCGTTGATCAGGATGTTGGCGTCTACCGCCATGCCAATGGTAAGGATCAGCCCTGCCATGCCAGGCAAGGTCAGAGTAGCGCCAAAAGTAGCGAGTACGCCGATGATCAAACCGGCGTTAATCAACAACGCGGTGTTGGCGATCAAGCCCCAGCGACCATAAACGGTGACCATGAACCCCAGCACCAGAACTGCTCCGAGCAGGCCCGTGGTTACACCCATACGGATGGAATCACTGCCCAGGTCCGGCCCGACAGTACGTTCTTCCACCACTGTTAACGGCGCAGGCAGCGAGCCAGCACGCAGCAGCAGCGACAGGTCACGGGCTTGTGCCACGGTAAAGCTACCGCTGATTTCACCAGACCCGCCGGTAATCGGAGAGCGAATCACCGGGGCGGTCACCACCTCGCCATCCAGCACGACAGCGAACGGGGTTCCTACATGAGCGCGGGTAATATCTGCAAAGCGCGTGGCGCCAGAGGAGTTCAGACGGAAGTGAACGACCGGTTCGCGGGTGAGCTGGTCGAAGCCGAGCTGGGCATCGGTCAGATCACCACCATCCAGCAACGGAGTTTTCTCTACCCGGTAGTTACGGCTGCCATCGGCGTCCGGCAACACTATGGCGGCGGTATCAGCCTGCTCATTGACCACCAGGTGAAAGGTCAACCGGGCAGTCCGGCCCAATCGCTCCTTCATTCGACCAGGATCCGCCACCCCCGGCAGCTGCACCAGTACGCCCTGTTCGCCCTGGCGGGAAATCAATGGCTCTACCACACCGGTTTCGTCTATACGCCGACGCACGACTTCAAGACTGCGCTCAACAGCATCGTCCTTCAGCGCCTTTTCGAAAGCCGGAGTTCGGCTCAGCGCCAATGTCAGACCCGACCACTGCGCATCGACCCAAGCAGGGCTTTGCTGATCGCGCACCGATTGGACCAGGCTGCGGGCTTCCGCAAGCTGCGCGGTATTACGGATCGTCAGGGACAAATCATGGCCGACAGCCACAGCCCGTGAACTGTTGATACCGGCACCCCGCAAGCGTTGAAACAGCTCTTCACCAAGCTTCATCAGACGCTCGGATTGCAGAGCATCAGTATCCACTTCCAGAAGCAGATGTGAGCCGCCCCGCAGATCAAGCCCGAGCGTGATCTTGTGTTGTGCATAGGCCGGTGGCAGCTGCTCAGTAACTGAAACCGGCAGCAAACTGGGTAATGCGGCCATCAGGCCCAGGAGGATAACAGCGCCATAAGCCAGCGCCCGGATACGAAAATGCATCATGCGTTGCCCTCTTGTAGCCGCTAACAAACGTAACGGCTACGGTTTCACGAATCGTCTTTCCGCCGGTAAACCGGACGGAGGTTTGTGAAGTCAGATAGCGAGGGCTTCGGGTGGAGCTCGGGGTTGCTGGGGCTGTGCAACCTGCGTGCCAATGGTGGGCAGGTTGAGGAAAATGGTTGGTTCAATTGATGCAACAAGTGGGCAGGCGCCGACCGTGATAGACGGGCAAATAAATGCGTCGCCGGTCGCTGTCGGGGGTTCACCAGACTGAGGATTGGGGTTTTGCTCCTGCCACAGCCGCCCCAAGAACTCCGGGTAACGCACCAGTGCTAAGGGCTGGCCACCCTGAAGCCCACGAGACTCAGGGCCGGATTCTCCAACATGACTGGACAGCTGATAACTGAAGAATCCGCCAACACCGCTCAGACAAACAACCAGCAGAAGCACCAGCCCTGTCAGGGCAATGGGTGCCAGGCGGGCATGAAGCCTGAAATAAGAGCCTTGGAGTATATAGCGCAAGTCAGACGCCTTGGAGAAATGGAACCCAGTTCCAGACTCCGCCAGATTAGCGCTTATTCAAGTCGGCGTCATCCGTAGTTGTAGCAGTCCCGTTTGGTACGTCACCGGCATGCCGGGACACAGCAACTCCGGTAAATCTTCTGTGTCCAGGGCACACCGGCACGTTTGTCGGTGTCAGAGCTTTTTGGCCTCGTCACGGAGTACAAACTTCTGGACTTTACCCGTTGAGGTTTTCGGCAGGTCGCTGAATATAACCGTTTTCGGTACCTTGAACTTCGCCAGCTTCTGACGGCAGAAGTTGATGATGTCTTGCTCTGACACTTCGTCTGCGTCCGGCTTCAACGTCACAAAGGCGCAGGGCGTCTCGCCCCACTTCTCATCAGGGCGGGCAACTACCGCTGCCTCCAGGACCGCCGGATGGCGGTAGAGCGCATCTTCTACCTCAATGGTTGAAATGTTCTCACCGCCCGAAATAATGATGTCTTTGAGGCGGTCCTTAATTTCAGCGTAGCCATCCGGATGCCAGACCGCCAGATCACCGGTGTGGAACCAGCCACCCCGGAAGGCTTCGGCCGTCGCACCGGGATTTTTCAAATACCCCTTCATCACGGTGTTCCCGCGCAGGAAAATTTCCCCGATCGTTTCACCATCTCGCGGCACCGCTTCCATGGTTTCGGAATCACCCACCATCATGCCCGCCAGTGTATGGTAGCGAACGCCCTGGCGGGCCTTGATGGCAGCCCGCTCGTCCACTGGCAGGTCATCCCACTCGGCTTTCCAGGCACACACCGTCACCGGGCCGTAGACTTCCGTCAGGCCATAGACGTGAGTGACTAAAATACCCATCTCTTCAATCGCCTCGATGACCTTGGCTGGCGGCGCAGCGCCGGCGGTCATGGCACGGACGGTATGACTGAAGCTCTGCTTGGCCGCCTCAGATGCCCCCAGCAACGTATTCAGCACAATAGGCGCGCCGCACATGTGGCTGACCTTATGCTCGCTGATCAGTTGCAGTATTTTTTCCGGGTCGACTTTTCGCAGACACACGTGAGTACCGGCAAATGCTGTAATGGTCCAGGGGAAGCACCAGCCATTGCAGTGGAACATCGGCAGTGTCCACAGGTAGACCGGGTGCTGCCCCATGGACCAGACTGCCTGATTACCCATCGCGTTTTCATAGGCGCCGCGGTGGTGATATACCACACCTTTGGGATTGCCGGTGGTGCCGGAGGTGTAACTCAGCGATATGGCCTGCCACTCATCTACCGGCATCTGCCAATCAAATTCCGGATCACCCTCATTGAGGAAGTCCTCGTAATCAAGCTCACTGATTGCAGCCCCTTGTCCGTATTCCGGGTCATCAACATCAATCACCAGCGGCGGGTTCTTGAGCTGGCCAAGCGCCTCACGGATCACTCCGCCAAACTCCCGGTCAGCAATCAGCACCTTTGCCTCGCCGTGTTCCAGCATGAAGGCAATGGCGCTGGCATCAAGACGGGTATTCAGGGCGTTCAGCACCGCCCCCAGCATAGGTATGCCAAAGTGGCACTCAAGCATCTCGGGGATGTTGGGCAGCATGGCAGCCACCGTATCGCCCTGGCCTATGCCGTGTTTGGACAAGGCAGACGCGAGCTGGCGACAGCGCGCGTAGGTTTCCCGCCAGTTACGGCGAATCTCACCATGGATAACCGCCGGGTACTCCGGATAGACGCTGGCCGTGCGGGCAAGAAAGTCCAATGGCGACAACGAGGCATGGTTCGCTGCATTGGGCTCAAGCCCGGTTTCAAAAATCGAGCTCATACTGGCCTCCTGATATTGTTGTTAAAAGCACTTGTGAACGTGGCTCTATTGACTATAGGCCATAAGGTCGATCGCAACGATTTTGTACATCGGAACAACACCAACTAAGCTTTGACCAATCTGAGGCATTTCGCTCTGTCGTCAACTCGCACTTTACGTTAAAGTAAACCTCAAGTCAGCTCTGACAAAGTGCTTATCCAGCAGCCCTTATGCTGGCTTTTGTCGAATAACCGATGCCCTCACAAGGGGCTTTTCGTTCCTCAAACCACTACCCCAGGACGAGGATTATGGTCAGTAAAACAAAAAAACCCAAAATCGTGCATAAGCCGGTGTTTACCGACGGTGCCGAATTCAGCATTCCCACCTTCCAGCTTCTCAAGCAGGACGGAACACTCTACAAAGGTGCCAAAGCGCCGGATCTGGCTAGAGACCAGGCTCTTCGCATATACCGCGCCATGGTATTTACCCGGGTATTGGACGAGCGCATGCTCGCCGCCCAACGCCAGGGCCGGCTGAGTTTCTATATGCAGTGTACCGGCGAAGAGGCCGCTGTAATCGGCAGCACCGCCGCCCTTGATGACGCCGACATGATCATGAGCCAGTACCGGGAACAGGGCGCCCTGGTCTACCGGGGCTTCACCACCGATGAGTTCATGAACCAGATGTTTGGCAACGAGGAGGACTACGGCAAGGGTCGTCAGATGCCGGTCCATTACGGCTCCAGCAAGCTCAACTACATGACCATTTCTTCCCCACTGGCCACCCAGATCCCCCAGGCCACAGGTTATGCCTACGGCCAGAAACTGGCTGGCGAAGGACACTGCACCATTGTCTATTTTGGTGAAGGCGCAGCCTCCGAAGGCGACTTCCACGCTGCCCTCAATATGGCAGCGGTACATCGCGCACCGGTGATTTTCCTGTGTCGTAACAATGGTTACGCCATCTCTACTCCGGCCGCCGAGCAGTTCGCAGCCGACGGCGTTGCTCCTCGTGCATACGGTTACAAAATGGATGTAATCCGGGTCGATGGCAACGACATCCTGGCGATGCTGGAAGCTACTCGTCAGGCGCGACGCCTGGCAGTGGAAGATAACCGCCCGGTGTTAATTGAGGCCATGAGCTATCGACTGGCAGCACACTCATCCTCTGATGACCCGTCCGGCTACCGCAGCAAGGATGAAGAGCAGATCTGGCGCGACAAAGACCCCATCCTGCGCATGAAGGCCTGGCTGCAAGCGGCCAATTGGTGGAGCGATGAGGATGAAAAACAGCTCCAGGAAAACTACCGCCGCGACGTGCTGGAAACCATGAAACGTGCCCAAAAGCGCCCGCCGCCGCCACTCGACAGCCTGGTGAGCGATGTTTACGATGAGGTGACACCGGAACTGGCCCGCCAGCTCGACTACCTGAAAACGCACATTCGCAAGTATCCGGACGCCTACCCCAAGACCGCCGAGCAAGCCAAGGGAGGTGCGTAACATGGCCAAGATGAATATGCTGCAAGCGATCAATAACGCCCTCGACATCGCCATGGCAGAGAACGAGCGGGTGCTGTGCTTCGGCGAGGACGTCGGTATTTTCGGCGGCGTCTTTCGGGCGACCAGTAATCTGCAACAGAAGTACGGCAAATCCCGCTGTTTCAATACACCGCTGGTGGAACAGGGCATAGTGGGGTTTGCCAACGGTCTTGCGGCCCAGGGTTCGGTGCCGGTCGCGGAGATCCAGTTTGCCGATTACATCTTTCCGGCGTTTGATCAGATTGTTAACGAGTCCGCCAAATTCCGCTACCGCTCAGGCAATCTCTTCAATGTCGGCGGTTTGACCATCAGGGCCCCTTACGGCGGCGGCATTGCTGGCGGGTTATATCATTCCCAGTCTCCGGAAGCCTATTTCGCCCACACCCCGGGGCTGAAGGTAGTGGTGCCACGCAACCCTCATCAGGCCAAAGGCTTATTGCTGGCTTCCATCCATGACCCCAACCCGGTGCTGTTCTTCGAACCCAAACGGTTGTACCGGGCCTCCACTGGCGAAGTGCCTGAGGAAGACTATCGCCTGCCTCTGGGCAAAGCTGAAGTGGTCAAGGAAGGCACTGACATCACCCTGCTGGGCTGGGGCGCACAAATGGAGGTGTTGACCCAGGCTGTTGAAATGGCCGAAAAAGAAGGCATTTCCTGTGAGGTGATCGACTTGCGCACCATCCTGCCCTGGGATGTGGAGACGGTCGCTGAATCGGTGTTTAAAACCGGTCGGTTGCTGATTTCCCACGAGGCACCTCTGACTGGCGGTTTCGCCGGTGAAATCGCTGCCACTATCCAGGAGCGTTGCTTTCTTTACCTGGAATCCCCGATTGCCCGCGTAACCGGGCTCGATACACCCTTTCCGCTCGCGCTGGAAAAGGAGTATTTACCCGATCATCTGAAGGTCTTTGAGGCCATCACGGCGAGCGTCGAATTCTAGGCTGATATCAGGACAGGAGAGCAACTATGAGTGATTTTATACTGCCCGATATCGGCGAAGGTATCGTGGAATGTGAGCTGGTCCAGTGGCTGATCAGCGAAGGCGACGTGATTGAGGAAGACCAGCCGGTGGTCGAAGTCATGACCGACAAGGCGCTGGTGGAGATTACCGCCCCCGAGGCGGGACAGATCACCAAACTGTATTGCGAACAAGGCCAGATAGCCAAAGTGCACTCGCCCCTGTTTGGTTATGAGCCGCGGGACCAGGAGAGCGGCAAAGAGAACACCAAAGAGAACACCAAAGAGAGTGCCCAAGAGAGTGCCAAAGAGAGCACAAAGGATAGCTCCCCACAGGACCAAAACCGGGAATCTGCACCAGCACCAGAGCAAGAACAGCCCCCGACGACCAAAGCAGCGCCAGCGGACAAGGCCAGCGACAGCAAGCCGGTATCGGCCGCGAAAACATCAACCAGCTCGCCTCGGCAACGAGTCCCCGCCAGCCCGGCAGTAAGGCGCCTGGTGCGTGAGCACGAGCTTGAACTGTCGACAATAAACGCGACAGGCAAGGATGGCCGGGTGTTGAAAGCCGATGTGCTGGCCCATCTCGATAGCCCCGGTTCCGCTGGAGACCAATCCGCCAGCGCAGTCGGGGATGAAGGTAAGCGTGAAGGTGCACAGCAGGCCCGGGTCGAGTCCATCAAAGGCATGCGCGCCGTGATGGCCAAACGCATGGTGCTGGCCGCCACAACAATTCCGCACTTTACCTACAGTGAAGACATCGACATGACTGACTTGCTGGCGCTGCGTGAGCGCCTCAAGCCGGAGGTGGAAGCGCTGGGTTCTCGCATCACCCTGATGCCCTTCATTATGAAAGCGATGGCATTGGCAGTGAGGGATTACCCCATCCTCAACAGTCGCATCAATGATGAAGTGACCGAGATCCATTATCAGCCGCGGTGCAATATCGGCATGGCGGTGGACAGCAAAGCTGGCCTGGTTGTACCAAACGTGAAAGGCGTTGAGAGCCTGACGCTGCTTGAAATCGCCGCTGAGGTCGCACGCCTGACGCAGGCCGCCCGAGAAGGCCGGGTCAGGCAGGAAGACCTGCAAGGGGGTACGATTTCCATCTCCAACATCGGCGCACTGGGCGGTGTTCATGCCGCCCCCATTATCAATGCACCGGAGGTTGCGATTGTGGCCTTGGGCCGCACCCAGCGGCTGCCACGTTTCGACGTCAACGGTCAGGTCGTTGATCGGGCCATCATGACGGCAAGCTGGGCGGGTGATCACCGCATCATTGATGGCGGCACCATTGCGCGTTTCTGCAACCGCTGGAAAGGTTATCTGGAGTCGCCTGAGTCGATGCTGCTGCACCTGGGCTGATGTAAACCATGCAACCATCGGCGCAACCGACCCCGCTCCAGCAGTTCTATATTCCGGAAGAGCAGTCTATATATCTGCTCAGCCAACACGACGCCAAGAAGCTCAAGGACTGGGTGGCGCTGTGTACAACCCAGCTCGAACAACTGGGTTACCGGAATATCGAGATGGTTGGCAAGGGCGCCTATGGTTTCGTGTTTGCGGGGGTTCTGGAGCGGGAAGGCGCGGGAAATCTGGAACATGTTTTCAAGTTTACCCGCGTCACCCTGCCCCGGCATTTGCAGGACCGGCTGGAAGAAGAAGCCTTCATGCTCGAACAGGTCGAGCATCCCCGGGTGCCGCGCCTGATCGCATTTCAACAGGCCCGCAATCAACCTATCCTGGTTATGGAGCGGGCTCCGGGTATCAACCTGGAAGAAGTTTCATTAAAAGAGGGCTGCCTGAGACCCCGCCTGATAATGCGCATTGCCGACCAACTGGCCGACATCTTGCGCAGCCTGCGGCGGGAATCAGGCCCGGCCAGCCGCCCCATCGTCCATGGCGATATCAAACCGTCAAATCTGGTGTTCGACGCGTTGCTTGAGAACATCGCCCTGATCGACTGGGGCTCGTCGGTGTTCGCACAACTCGATGAAAACCAGCAATTCGTCGCCTCCAACGTCATGGAATTGATGTCCGACAACCTGCAGCAAACCAACGCCCGGCTGGGGGATGTTTACTTTATTGGCGAGGCGCAGCTCAACGGTGGCCTGTCGTCCCCCCGGTTCGATGAACAGGGTGCGGCAGGCACGCTCTATGCCCTGGCATCGGGTCAGTCCTGCCGTTTCGGTCATCAGGCTATTCCGCCCACATCCCTGGGGCTGCCAATTGAATTCGCCCGTATGCTGGAAGGCATGCTGGACCCGGACCCGGAGCAGCGCCGGAAAGCCGGGGACTACTATCTCAGGGAGATGCCTCGTCTGGCGCGCAGCGTCATGATTGACCTGCCCGGCCTCTCCATCACGCCCATGGTGCCGGTATGGCTGAGGCCTGCCCGGCGCGAGATTGATACTGTGGTATATAGCTCCCGTAAGTCCTTCCTGAGACAGGAGCACGCCCAGGAAACCCTTAACGACGTCAATGACGTGCAGCTGGATCGCTACTACAAGAACTTTATGCAAGGTATGGGAGATACCGAAAAAGCCTTCCTTGCCTCGGTTAGCCGGCTCGG
>JBBQMX010000022.1:0-9778 GCA_038329375.1 Pseudomonadales bacterium
AAAGGCGAACTTTTTCGGAATCCTCCTCTAGCTCGTCCTCCATAAATTGTGACGCCACCAGCAGGCCGCGCATGTCCGCGTTGCGAATGAATCCAAGCACCAGATTTGGCGGCATACGCTGCGCCATACGGGGCGTGAAATAGGACCCGGCCTGTTGCCTGTTACCGTACACCGCAAACACAAAATGCGGCCTGGCCAAGGCATGAACGAGGGAGCGCAAGTAGGTATTGGCCAAAAAAACCGCAAAACGGCGGCTGTTCTTCCAAAGCGAGCGCTTGCTTCTGGCAATCAGGCGCTGCCAGGACGGGGCAGCGTCGTAGAGTTCACTCAGTTCGTTTTCGGAGAAGCGTCTGCGGGAGAACTGCAACCCAATGTGGGACTTGCTCGTGTACGCCACTGTCGCCGCTAAATTCATATCAGCCTTATCGCGAAAATCGACGTCAATCACCTCACCGGGGCGGATATACAGCCGCTCTGGCCTTTTCAGGCGTAACCCGCTAGCGGATATATCCAGCGTATCGGTTTTAATGGTGTGATTGGCATACTTCAAAACTACCGGGACCCTGATCCCGGAGCGCAAATGCCGGCGATACTCTCCATGCATCGTATTCATGGCTGACCCTCGTCGTCCTTTTGAAATTGTCCTTTGCAATTTTAGTCTGAACCAAACTGCTGAAAGTCGCCATTTTTTTAACTGTCTCACGCACTTCTGAACAACCGGCTGACCGTCATGTCGAAAGTCCCTCCCCGTTTGACCCTTGGCTTTCCATCCGCTACCCGCATACTTAAAAGCTATGTTGGAGATAATACAGAGATACTGCTCTTGCCCAAGGGCAAACCTGAAGTTGTTGAAAAGTCTGGGCAGCTCCAGATTATCTCCCTGATCGAAAATACCGCAGCGGTCAATACTGTAGTGGCTCAATGATTCCGGACACCCTTGCGAATCTGGGACAAAGAGGGTTCAATCTGCAATCCACTACTGCAGGACCTCACCTATAAATGGATGCTTTGGCTGAAGCCTTTCGACTGATAATCACGCTGGACGCAGATTTATTCGAAATTCTCTGGCTGTCCATTCGTGTCAGCCTGAGCGCGCTGGCCATTTCCGCAGTAATCGGTTTACCTCTAGGGACCTACCTGGCGATCACGAAGTTTCCGGGACGCAAATTCTGCATCCTTTTGTTAAACACCCTCATGGGCATGCCCCCAGTGGTCGTGGGACTGATGGTGTATTTGCTGCTGTCACGGTCCGGTCCGTTAGGTTGGCTGGGTCTGCTGTACACACCCACTGCTATGATCATCGCGCAAGCGGTGCTGATCACCCCGATTATCGCGGCTCTGTCGAATCAGGTGATTGAGAATCTTCATCAGGAATACAGCGATACTTTTTATTCGATGGGTGTTACCGGACGCCGTGCGGTGGCGGCCTACCTGGTGGATGCGCGCTATGCGCTGACCACCTGCGTTTTGGCGGGCTTCGGTCGGGCCATTGCCGAGGTTGGCGCAGTCATTATCGTCGGCGGCAATATTGATCATCTAACCCGTGTCATGACCACCGCCATCGCGCTGGAAACCTCGAAGGGTAACCTTACCCTCGCGTTGGGCCTCGGTGCGGTGTTGCTAGCGCTGTCATTGCTGGTCAACGCCCTCGTGATAGGCGTCCGTGAATACGCTGCGAAGCGCCAATATGCCTAATTCACTGTTGCCTATACGTATCAGTGACCTGGGCCTGATTAAAGGCGATCGAGCCGTGCTGGGGGGTGTGAACCTGATAATTGATGAGCCCGGCATCACTGTGATTATGGGCCCGAACGGCGCAGGCAAAAGCTTGCTTCTTCGCTCTTTGCATGGACTGATCACTCCGGATCAGGGATTCATCACACTGGGCTCTCTGACGGTGGCCGACAGTCGCAACGAGCAGGCCATGGTCTTTCAGCAACCGGTACTGCTGCGCCGGACTGTGCTACAAAACTTAGCCTTTGCGGCCCCCAAAATCGCTAAAACCAACCCCCAGCGTTTGATTCAGGCTTTGGAGTCTGTCAATTTGGCTGACCGTGCCGCCCAACCGGCCCGGATGCTGTCAGGTGGAGAGCAACAGCGACTGTCCCTGGCACGAGCCCTGCTGGATGAGCCTGCGTTATTGCTATTGGATGAGGCAACGGCTAGTTTGGATCCTGCATCGGTCCTGATGATTGAATCCTTGGTCAAAGCCCAAAGCGCCCAGGGGACCAAGGTTATTTTAGTCAGTCACGACCAAGGTCAGGCTCGACGTTTGGCCGATGAGGTTGTATTTATATCTGCGGGGCAGGTAACCGAACAGAGTCCGGCGGATCGATTTTTTACCGCGCCCCAAACCCCGACGGCCAAAGCTTATCTAGCCGGCGAAATCTTGTTGTGAAATGTTGTCAGAGCGTCCGGCCATGAAACACTTTATCACCTGCGTTGCGTTGGCTTTAAGCGCTCACACTATGGCAGATACCATCATCGTCCAGTCCACCACCTCGACCCAGAATAGTGGCCTGTATGACTACCTGTTACCGATACTGAAAAAGAACACCGGTATTCAGGTTAATGTCGTAGCAGTGGGCACAGGACAGGCGATCAAAAATGCCATGCGGTGTGATGGCGATGTGCTCCTGGTTCACGCCAAGTCGGCCGAAGAAAAATTCGTCGCTGGAGGCTATGGCGAATACCGCCGCGATCTGATGTACAACGACTTTGTCATCATTGGACCCAAAGCCGATCCGGCAAATTTAGCAGGAGCCCGCGACGTCATTGACGCTTTTCAGCGAATCGAGCAAGCCGGTGCTAAATTTGCCTCACGCGGTGATGATTCAGGGACACACAAAAAAGAACGTTCATTGTGGCAGGCGGCGGCTATCGACACTGACGCCGGATCCGGTCAATGGTACCTTGAAACCGGCAGCGGCATGGGCGCAACCCTTAATACGGGCGTAAGCCTCAGCGCCTACGTGTTGACCGACAGAGCCACCTGGATCAAATTTGCCAACAAACAAGATGCGGCCATTGTATTTGAGGGAAACCCCTCCCTGTTCAACCAATACGGTGTCATTCCCGTCAATGCGGATAGGTGCCCCAATGTGAACCGAGAGGCGGCGGAGACCTTTACACAGTGGCTGCTGTCGGAAACCGGGCAAGCCGCTATTGGTGCCTATCAGGTTGAAGGTAAGCCGCTATTTTTCCCGAACGCCAACTAGGCTAAACAGGTACGACTGAGTCTAAATGATGATTGCAACCCTTCTACCCAACCCTAACGACCCCCGGCTATCCCGCACTGTTGAGGGCATTGATGAAGCCGGTCACTCGAAGTCGATCAGCGTGATCGAAGAGCGCCCCCTGACCATCTACTTGAACAGCCAGGAGATCGTCACGGCGATGACCATCGGCGATTACCCGGAGTATCTGGCGCTCGGTTTTCTCCTGAATCAAGGTATGCTGAGTGAAACCGACCAGATCACCGGGATTGATTATGACGCAGAACTGGAAGTCGCTGTGGTCCGCACCGCAGGTGTCACTGATGTAGAGCACAAGCTGGAAAAGAAAACCCGCACCTCCGGCTGCGCCGTAGGGACTGTGTTCGGTGACATGATGGCGGGGCTCGACGGGCTTTCATTACCGGATACACCGGTGCACACCAGTACCTTTTACCACCTCTCGTATCAGATCAACCATACGCCCAGCCTGTATATGGAGACCGGTGCCATTCATGGTACCGCCCTGTGTCAGGGGCTTCAGGTCCTGGCCTACATGGAGGATGTCGGGCGCCATAACGCAGTCGACAAGATTGCAGGCTGGATGCACTTAAATGACATCCCGGCGGCCGATAAGATCCTCTATACCACTGGCCGTTTGACCTCAGAAATGGTTATCAAGACGGCCCTGATGGGCATCCCGACCCTGATCAGCCGGTCAGGCTTCACGGCGTGGGGCGTCGATATTGCCCAGCAGGTCGGGCTGACGCTGATCGGACGGATGCGAGGCAAGAAATTCAACTGCCTCAGTGGCCAGCACCGTCTGGTGTTCGATCAAGACCTGTCTCAGGTTCCGGATGACAACAAAAAATTGCGGCGCAAAGGCGCTCAGCATGATTGACTGGGGTGGAGCACTATTGATGAGGACAGAGTATGACTGAATGCGCTGTGATTCTGGCTGGTGGTCAGGCTCGCCGCATGGGCGGTGGTGACAAAGGACGATTGATGTTGGGCGATCAGTCATTGATCCAGCGTGTCATCGATCGGATCACGCCGCAGGTCCATTCAGTCGTGTTAAACGCCAATGGGGACTTGAGTCGTTTTGATGATTTGGGTTTGCCCTTGGTAGCCGACTCTGTAGCCGATTTCCCGGGCCCACTGGCTGGCGTGCTGGCGGGCATGGATTGGGCTGCCCAGCAGGGGCATGAGTGGCTGATCAGTGTCGCTGCGGATACCCCGTCGTTCCCTCTGAATCTGGCTGAAAGATTGGCCGAATGCGATACCCCGGTGGTGCTGGCAGCCACGCCCGATCCAGAACGTGGCCGACTGCCCCAGCCGACCTTTGGGCGTTGGCAGGTCGCGTTGCGGCATGATTTGAGAGCGGCCCTGAATGACGGCGTGCGCAAGATTCGCCAATGGACTCAGGCCCAGGGCGAGTCGCTGGTGCTGTTTGGTCCGGACGACTTTTTCAATATTAACACACCGGAAGATCTGGCCTGGGCGGAGCAGCACTTAAAGTGAACGTCATCGGCATCGTGGGCTGGAAAAATTGCGGAAAAACCACCCTGGCCAGCGCACTGATCCGTGAGCTGTCCGGCAGAGGGTTAACGGTTAACTCGATCAAACATGCCCATCATGGGGTGGATGTAGACCAGCCCGGTACCGATAGCTACCGTCATCGTGATGCCGGTGCCCGGGAAGTCATTCTGGCGGGTGGACAGCGCTTCGCCATTATGCACGAGCTGCGTGGCGCCGAAGATCCCACACTAAATGAGTTGCTGGCCCGATTAGGCCCCTGCGACTGGGTCGTGGTTGAGGGGTTTAAATCACACCTACACCCCAAAATTGAAGTGCACAGGCAGGAGTGCACCCGTGCTCCCCTGTACCCGAACGACGCCAGTATCATTGCTGTGGCGACGGACTATGCTTCGGATTTTACAGGCCCCGGTTTTGATTTGAACGACGTAAACGGGATAGCTGACTTTATTCTGAGCCCGAGAGAGCCATTGATAGCGCCATTAACAGGAGAGTCATGAACCCGCTTCGTAACGACTGTTTTGCCCTGCCCCCCGGGGTGAACTGGACGCCGGTAGACGAGGCCCTGCAGCGGTTACGTTCCCGTTTGCATCCAGTGGTGGGCCTGGATTGCGCGGTCCCGCTGTCACAGCTGAATGGCCGGATCTTGGCGAGCGATGTTTATGCGCCTCGCGCTCATCCCCCCAGCAGCAATTCTGCGGTCGATGGCTATGCGTTTGCCGGGCCTTTAACCGAGGTGCCCTGCGCCCTGCCTCTGGTTGATGGCCGGAGTGCCGCCGGGGAGCCGTACACCGGTCATGTGCCCGAGGGCCGCGCTATCCGGATTCTAACCGGCGCGGTGATCCCGGCCGGCACCGATACGGTGGTTCTGGAAGAGGACTGCGAGGTCATCGGTGAACAGCTACATTTGAATGGCACGTTAAAAGCGGGAGCCAACCTGCGTAAGGCTGGAGAAGACATCAAGGCACAGGATCGGATTCTCGCGGCGGGCACCCGCCTGACGCCTACCCAGATTTCAGTCCTCGCCAGTGTGGGTGTCGAGTCGGCCGATGTCTATCAGCGGCTTCGCGTCGGAGTCCTGTCCACGGGTGATGAGGTGAAGCCAGTCGGTTCAGCGGTCACCGACTGGCAAATCTATGATGCAAACCGCCCGATGCTGAGCGCTCTGGTGGCGCAGCTTGGCTATCAGCTGGTGGACCTGGGCCATGCGCTGGACCGGGCCGAGGACGTCAAAGCGGCATTGGAGCGCGGCGCTGAACAGTGCGACCTGATCCTGACCAGTGGCGGTATTTCGGCGGGGGACGAGGATCATGTGTCGAAAACACTGAAAGCCCATGGTGAAATCAGCAACTGGCGCATCGCGATCAAGCCGGGCCGGCCCCTGGCGCTGGCCATGTTCCACGGCACGCCCGTGGTGGGTTTGCCAGGGAATCCGGTTGCAGCCTGGGTCTGCGCGCTTCGCTTTGGCGCTCCGGCGATGGCGCTACTGGCAGGGGGGGAGTGGTTCGAACCCCAAGGCTATGTCGTGCCCGCCAACTTTTACAAGAACAAGAAACCGGGCCGCAACGAGATGCTGCGCGCGCGGGTCCGCAATGGACAGGTTGAGGCATTCGGCTCTGAAGGCTCGGGCCGGGTCACCGGTTTGGCCTGGTCCGACGGTTTGGTGGATTTGGACGACAGCGCTCAGCAGATAGAGCCGGGGACTCCCGTGCGGTTTATTCCGTACGCAAGTTTCGGCCTGTAATGCCTTTCGAGCAAAATCACTCGTAGCCGCCGTGCACGGCAAAGGCCTCTAACGAGGCATCTTGCGGTGCTCGGGTGTGGTAGGTTTCCTCAACACCTGACTCTGTCAGCGTGCGGCTGACCATCAGCAGGGTGTTGTCCTCAAAGTCCTCACACATGCTGCGCATCTGGTCGATTTCTTCGCAGGCGAAGGGGTAGGCGGCGTCAATATCCGGCGCGCCGTAAATCTCGACAAAGGTTTTGGCCAGGGTTTGGCACAGCTGCTTTAATTCGGCTTCAGTGATGCTGCAGACGCCAACAAAACTGGCGCGGCCACCAGATTCTATGCTGTACCAACCGTTACTAAAGGCTTGACGAGCCTTACCCTTCAGATCAGCTTCGGTCCAGTTGGAAAATTCAAATCCGCCCGAGATTGCCCATTCTCCACTGGGAGCCGGCAGTTCAAACACGTTTTGGTCGGATATATCCAGTCGCAGGGTTCGGGCCAGTTTCATGTGTGCTCCGCGAATTCAATCAAACTCAGTGACTCGGTCATGGCATCCTGACGCAATAGCATCCGACCTTTGTCATCCAGTCCGACAAAGACACCGGGCTTTGGCTGGTCGATCGCTCCGCCCAGAGTGTCGCAGCGTGGCCGCCACTCCTTGTGTACGCGCTCGAATCCGCTGTCCATAAAGTAGGTCAGCCACAACAGGGTATGTCTGGACCAGCTTTCCAGCAACGCCATGGGGACGATTTCGCCGCAACCTTCCTCTTGCAGACAGGTTCTGTTCGGGTCTTTGCCCGGCTCGTCAGTCAAATCCATGAAGGCCACATCAATGCCGATAACCAGCCAGTCAGGATACGCTTCAGGATCTGACACGTCCGCTGAAAAGCGAACGCCACCGCAAACCGCGCCATTGACCTTGATGCGATCAGGCCATTCAAAGTGCACCGGGACCTCAGGTGGGGCCAGTGCGCCCAGACTTTCGGCCAAGCCTATCTGGGCAACGTAGACGGCTTGAATAGCATCCTCCAAAGGCGTTTCCGGCGCCAGCACTAAAGCCGCGCGCAACCTGTCGACCGCCTCGGAGTAAAAAATCGTGCCCGAATCAACCCCTGCAATGGCTCGGCAGACGGCTTCATCAAAAGGATCCGTGTCTATGGGCACCACTTCGCCCGAAAATAGCGGCGGGAATTGAGGAGACTCGCTCATAGTATCGCCTGGGCGTAAACGTCCGAAGCGATAATTTCATCCGCGATGCGCTGGAAAGTCTGGGCCTGAGGGCTTTCCGGCTTTGACACCACAATCGGAACACCGCCGTCCGAACCAACACGAATATCCAGATCGAGCGGGACCTCACCCAAAAACGGCGTTCCAAGCTTTTCTGCCTCAGCCCGGGCGCCGCCGGACCCAAAAGGATGGTGCTCTTTACCGCAGCCGTCGCAGACAAAGGATGCCATGTTTTCGATTATGCCCAATAGCGGCACCTCCATCCGGTTAAACATGTCAATGCCTTTGCGCGCGTCCATCAGAGCAATGTCCTGAGGTGTCGAGACCACAATGGCGCCCGCAACAAAGAACTTCTGACTCAGGGTCATCTGGACGTCACCGGTGCCTGGAGGAAGATCCACCAGCAGCACATCCAACCGGCCCCAATCCACCTGGTTCATCATCTGCTCCAGAGCGCCCATCAGCATAGGACCCCGCCAGATGATGGCTTCGTCATCCGGGGTCATCAGACCCAGGGACATCAAGGTCACGCCATGGTTTCGCAGGGGCAGGATGGTATGCCCGTCGGGGCTGGACGGGCGCCCTGAAACACCCAACATCCGGGGCTGGCTGGGTCCATAGACGTCGGCGTCCAACAGGCCCACTTTAAGTCCTTTCGAGGCTAGCGCGACAGCCAGATTGGAAGCCACTGTCGACTTGCCTACGCCGCCTTTGCCTGAGGCGATGGCGATGATGCGATCAATGCCCTCCGGGTTTTTGTCTTGTGGCCGGGGGGCGTCGGAAGCGATCAGGCCGGGTTTTCCTACTTCGGTGTACTGAACCATGTTGTGTCCTGTTTGGTTTTTAGCTGTCCAGGTAGTCGTCCCTGGTGCGAACCCGGGGACGCTCGCCCATCGCCATGGGCGAGTTATCACCGTGGAATTGGGCTTTGACCCGACAGTCGTTACACATCTTGACCAGCTGAACATTATCGGCGTTGGTGTACATCCAGTGTTTATTCTCCAGTTTTTCAACAATTCGGTTAATGGTGCTGGCGACGCCAAAGGGAATACCACACTAGATGCATTCGAAAGGGTCTTCGCCATGCAAAGCTCGAGCACTCAGTGCGTCATTCGACAGATCCAACTGGGGTTTCAGAGTGATGGCCGTCTCCGGGCAAGTGCTCTCGCAGACGCCGCATTGAACGCAGGCGTTTTCCGTGAATTGCACCTCTGGCCGGTCCGGATGGTCGCCCAGGGCGCCGGTGGGACACAGCGATACGCAGGCTAAACAGAGCGTGCATTTGTCAGAGTTGATCTCAATTGCGCCGTAAGGCGCGCCCACTGGCAGGGGAATCGGTGCTTCGATCTTACCCGCCATCGCACTGACGGTGACCCGTGTAATGTCACGGCGGCCGCCAACCAGTAACACCGGATCGCTTACCCGCCCGGCGTTGTCCCCGGCGGCGCTTAGTTCGTCGGCTGCGATCACCCGGACCCGGCCTGGGGTGTTTCTGGTACCTTTGAGCATGGCATGAGCCAGCTCTACTTCAGCAGCAACAGCCTGGCGGTCTGTCGCGTTGTCCGCCAGGATCAAGACTTCGGCGTAGCCCGCTCCTAACGCGGCCATTACCTCGGCATGGCCGATACGATCGACATGATCCAGCCCTAGTGGGATCAGATCGTCCGCCAGTCCATCGCCATATCGTGCCAGGTGGGCAATGGCGTCTGCACCAGCGCTCAAAGTATGAAAAACCAGACGCGGGGCTTCGTCGGCATGCTCGCGATAGACCTTGGCCATGACGACCATGGCTTGGGTCAGGGCCTCGAAGGGGGTTTCGTTCATGGTCACCGCTGACGTCGGGCAAACCGCCGCACAGGACCCGCAGCCGGCGCAAATATCGGAATCGATCTGTACGTGATCCCCAGCCGAAAAAATCGCCTCGGTGGGGCAGACATCCAGACAGCGGGTACATCCGGGCTGGTTTGCCCGGGAGTGCGCACACAGGGAGGCTTCCAGCCTGAAATACACCGTTTTTTCAAACTCACCGACCCGGTCCCGGGCCGTCAAAGCAATTCGCTCCAACTCCCCGGTT
>JBBQMX010000023.1:0-9776 GCA_038329375.1 Pseudomonadales bacterium
CTGCTGGTTTATCTCATTGCACTCATTTTCATGCTCCCCGCTGGCTGGGTATGGCAGTGGGTGTCACCTCAGGTGAGCTTGCCTTCGCAACTCAAGATCAATCAGGTTTCTGGCCAGCTATGGAATGGCGCCGTTGGATTCACCTTCGACGGGCGACCATTGCGGCTGAACTGGGATCTGGAAGCGCCTGATTTATTGAACCTGACGTTTCCGCTGTCGTTTTCCCTCGACTCTGCGCAATCCGGTCTGAACGGACGGCTGGCATTTTCATGGCCTGACAACGTGGATCTTGCGGCTCGGGGTAAGGTTCGGGTGCGGGAGTTTGAAGATCTGATACAGCGCAGTGGCGGAGCCTTGCTGGCGGGCGATGTAATTATCGAAAGACTCGCCCTCGAATGGGTTGATGGTGAGTTCGGCGATGGCCAGGGTCTGGCCCGCTGGTCTGGCGGCGAAGTCACGTGGCCCATGGGCGGTGGCGTCCAGAGTGCCGATTTCCCGCCGATGGAAGCCACACTTAGTGCAGCCGCAGGCCGCATGTCGATGGCTATATTGCAGCAGGGCGAGAGTGAGCCGGCAGCAAACGCTGACATTTTTCCCGATGGCATGCTGGAAATCCGGGTCTATAAAAGAATGATCGATCTGGCTGGTCAGTCCTGGTCGGATGCTGCCAGCCCCGGTGACGTTATCTTCAGGGTGCGTCAACCGTTACTGGGGAGGGGCAAATAATGAAAACGGTGGTTGTCAGCTCACCTCAATACCTGCCCCGATGGCTTGCGAACGGCTTGCTGATTGGGCTGGTGGTTTATTTTGCTATTGTGATGGCAAACCTGACCTGGATGGTTGCGTGGCAGGACCGGCCGGTTCTGGAACCTGGGCAAACGCTGACCGCCGGCGCGGGCGGCCAACCGGGGAGTCGCCGCCTGGCATCTTATGAGCTGTTCGGTCGTATTCCCGGTGGCGCTCCGGTAGTTGAGGCGGTGCGCCGGACAGCTCCCGAAACCCGTCTGCGCTTGCGCCTGGAAGGCGTGTTGGTTTCTGAGCAGCCCGAACTGTCTGGTGCTATAGTTGCAGGGTCCGGCGGTGTCACGGCGCACTACCGCGTCGGAGAGACGTTGCCGGGTAACGCAGAGCTTATTGAAGTCGAACCCGGACGCATTCTTATCCGGCGCGATGGTGCGTTTGAAACACTTACCTTTGAGGAGGATGACTCCGATCAACTGTTAGCTCAGGAAGCGGAAGGTTCCGCTTTAGCCCCGGATGACTTTGTCGAACAGGCCAAAGCGAGACTGGACGCACAAGGCGCCGAGGCGCTGGTTGCATTTGGTCTGAGCCCGGTACAGGATGGCGCAACCCAGGGTTACGTATTCAACGGTTCCAATGCCATGTTGAGTGCGCTTAACCTCCAGGAAGGGGATATCATCACCGCGATCAATGGCTACCCCCTGGGTGATATTGAACAGGATCGGGAGTTGCTTGAGTCCTGGCGTAGCGAGGCGCAGCTCGAGATTGAAATAGAGCGGGGCGGTGCAAGCTTCACGATAAGCTACGCACTCCCGCAGTAGTTTTTAATGAGATCATCGAAACAGGACGCGATCGTTGCATGATTAATCTGAGAGCCCCCTTCCTTAAACTGGTGATGTTGCTGCTCCTGATGTTTCCTCTGGCCATGGCACAAGGGCAGGAAGGCACCTGGCGTCTTAATCTGAAAGACGCAGACATCCGAGCATTTGTTACTCAGGTTGCTGATATTACCGGCTACAGTTTTGTGGTCGACCCCAGGGTTAAAGGTAAGGTAACGGTGCTTTCAAGCGCACCTATGAACAAGGATGAAATTTACGATCTGTTTCTGGCGGTATTGCAGGTGCACGGGTTCACCGCCATACCGGGAGAAGAGGTCATCAAGGTGGTGCAGCAGGTCGATGCCAAACAGTCGGCGGAATCCCTCGACCGTTTTTCTACCACACCGTCCGAGCAGCTGATCACCCGCGTCATTCAGGTTGATAACGCTAATGCACTGGAACTGGTGCCGATCTTGCGCCCTCTGGTGGCGAAGTACGGGCATCTGGCCGGGGTCGCGGCGGCTAACGCACTGATTATCAGCGACCATTCCTCCAATATCCAGCGCATTGAAGGCATCGTCCGTGAGCTGGACAGTCCATCCAAGTACGAGGTGGAAGTGATTCAGCTTGAAGAAGCCTGGGTCGGGGACCTGGTAACGTTGTTGCAGGAATTGGCGCCCGACGAGCTGGGTGAGGGCGGTGCCGGGGGTGCTGCGCGCAAATACAGTGTTACCGCTGATGAGCGCAGCAACCGGTTAATCCTGCGGGGTGACGAAACCTTCCGAAATAAAATGCGGGGCTTGATTACCCAGCTGGATCAGCCATCCGCGACCGGGGGCGCCACCAAGGTCATTCGCCTGGGCCATGCTGACGCGAAGAACCTGACAGAGATTCTGAAAGGCGTAATGGGTGAATTGGTGAAGGAAGGTGCCGCTGGCGGCTCGTCAGTATCGGCGTCTCGCAGTACCGGGTTTTCGGTTTTTGCGGATGAAGGTTTGAACGCCCTGGTTGTTCGCGGCGAGCCCTCGATGATGCAGGAAGTTGAAATGATCGTGTCGCAACTGGATATCCGACGCGCTCAGGTATTGATTGAGGCCGCCATTGTAGAGATCAGCGATGATCTGGGGCAGGACCTGGGGGTCCAGATTGGGCTGGGTGATGAGTCAGGTTCGTCGTCGCCCGTTGTGGGCTCCAACTTCAATAATGTTGGCCGCAGTCTCGGAGATGTCATTGGCGCGATCCTTTCAGACAGCGTTATTACGCCGGCAGCTGGAGGGTTAACATTGGGGGCCGGTCAGCGTAACGAAGGCGGAATCACCTGGGGTGTGCTGCTGCAGGCGCTGTCCACGTCAACCGCAGCAAACCTTCTGTCGACTCCCAGCATCATTACGCTTGACAATCAGGAATCAGAAATCATTGTCGGCCAGAACGTGCCTTTCCGTACCGGCCAGACCACCAATACCAGTGCGGGTCTGAACAACCCGTTCACTACCATCGAGCGCCGGGATATCGGCCTTACGCTCAAGGTCACACCTACAATAAGTGATGACGGGCTGGTGCGGCTGATCGTTGAGCAAACCACCGAAGACGTTGCCGACAGTATTGAAGACGCATCGGACATCATAACCAACAAGCGTGAGATCAAGACCACGGTGCTGGCTGACGATGGTGAAACGATTGTGCTGGGTGGTCTGATCCGTGAAGATTACCGGGTCAACAAGAGCAAGGTGCCTTTATTGGGCGATATTCCTTACCTGGGACGGTTGTTCTCGTCCGAATCCCGGACGATGATCAAGCGCAACCTGCTGGTCTTTCTGCGCCCGACTATCCTGTTTAATAAAGGCGACAGCGTAGCGGCAACAGACGAGAAGTACCGGGGCCTTTGGGAAGTAAACCTTGGTATTCGTGAAAAACTGGGCCTGCCAACGGATATTGGGGAGCAGCCTGGTATTGATACGTTGTTCCGGTCCGGATCAGGAACTGCCCGCGGTATCGAGTAAAGGCTATCGGGTATAGGCCAGCGGGGGCATGGGGCAATCCAGCTGATCTGCCACCAGCCGGAGGATGTCGTATTCCCGGGGGCTAACCTGCCGATCGCTGAGAACGCAATGACCGCAGGCATCTATGATGGCAGGCTTTAGCAGCGGTGACAGCTGGTTGAGCTGGGAAAGGGCATCCCGCAGGTTCAGCACACTCATTTTGCCCGACTCAGGTACTTCCTCCGCTTTACCGTCGAAAAAGCCTGCCATGGCTTCGCAGTATAGTTGGCGGGCGTGCTCCGCTGAAGTTGATGACGTGAGGGTGTTGCGCTCATGGTCGAGGTAGGCCTTGGTCGCTTCAATCAGGTTCGGAATCAGGTCGTGCCGGCGCTGTACATCAATCTGTGAAAAGCCGTTTTTGAAGTGGTTGCGCAAAGCGATCAGCTTGTTGTAAATCATCACGATGTAGATCACAACGGCGGCAATGACCGCAAGGCCTATGAGCGTCGTTTGCATGCAGACTCCAGCGCGCGCCCTACGGGGCTTTCAGAGCAATCCACAGTCCGCGTTGCGACTTTGTGCAAGGTCCAGACATTACTGCAAAGCCGCGCCTTGAGTGTGAATCGCTCTGAAAGCCAGTGGCGATCCAGGAGTCAATCAGAGGCTCCTTAGGAGGTCAGGTGTTATGGGCAATAATCTTACTATGGAAATTTACAACAAATTTCTCAAAATCCTCGGGCCGTAATGGCTTGCTGAAATAATATCCCTGGGCCAGCTGACACCCGCGCTGCCGAAGATAGAATTCCTGCTCTTCTGTCTCCACTCCTTCGGCGATGACAGACAGGTTGAGGCTTTTGCCCAGGTCAATGATCGTGTTGGCTATGCGAGTGTCGTCCTCGTTGGTAAGCAGGTCATGTATGAACTGCTTGTCGATCTTGAGGTGCTGAACCGGCATTCGTTTCAGGTAGGTCAGTGACGAATAACCGGTGCCAAAATCATCCACCGCAATGTTAATGCCCGCATCCCTGAGACGTTTGAGCTTCGCTATGGCGTCGTCGAGGTTTTCCATAAAGCTGGTTTCAGTCACTTCCAGCTCCAGGCGCCCGGGCGGAATAGAGTGGCGTTTCAGGGTTTCAAGCACATCTTCAACAATATTGTCCTGCTTTAGCTGGACGGCTGACAGGTTCACCGCAATACGTATGGGGCTGCCTGCAGCGGCCCACAAAGCGGCTCTCCAGCAGGCCTGTTCCAATACCCACTGGCCGATTTCCACAATAGTGCCATTAAGCTCCGCTAGCGGTATGAATTCGTCAGGGGGCACCAGGCCCCGCTCAGGATGATCCCACCGGAGCAATGCTTCGGCGCCAATAATCCGCTGGCTTTCAAGGTGGATTTGGGGCTGATAAACGAGGTAAAACTGACCATCTGGAAGTGCCAAAGCCAGATCTTGCTCCAGTTTTTTTCGCTCCCGAATCTGCAAGTCGACACTGGCGACGTAAAACTGGAACTGATTGCGGCCGGCACTTTTGGCAAGCGTCATGGTTTGTTCAGCACGCTGCAGGAGCTTGTCAGCTTCGGTGCCATCAGACGGGAACAATGCAATACCGATGGTTCCGGTGATAAACACCTGGCGCTCATCAACACGAATGGGGCGGCTGAAGATTTGCAGTAACCAGTCAGCGGTAGCGGCTGCTTGATAACCGTCTTTGAGATGCTGCTCAATCACAACAAATTGATCACTGCCAAGCCGTCCTGCAATCAGGGGGCTGCCGTCTCGTTGTTCTGACAAGCGGTCGGCAACTACCCGTAGAATTTTATCGCCAGTCTGGTACCCATGCTGATCATTAGCACTCTTGAAGTCATCAATACCACAGCAGAATACGGATAAAATCTGTCTGTTTCTGCGATCTTCCTCTATGGCGCTGTTGAGAAAACCCAGCAGCGTTTCCCGGCTTGGTAGTCCGGTGAGGTTGTCGTAGCGGGATAGCCGTGTGACCTTGTCTTCTGCTTCACGGTGTTTTTTCTGGTTTTCTGCGATGGCGACCAGCAAGTTATTGGTGGCGTTAATGCACAAGCCGAGCTCATCACGTTCATGGGTTCGGGGCAATGCCAGCAGCCGATCATCGGGATGATCGGGATTAACCTGGGTAAGCGAATGAATTATTTTGAGCAGTGGCCGGGTAAGAAGCACGTGATAAACGAGGTAGAGCACCAGGCCCAGAATAACAGCCCTGGCTATCCCTGAGACAAACGTCCAGCTGGCCCGTTCAAGCCAGCGCGCAGCCACGTTTGCCGTGTCATAGTGCATCTCGAGGTAGCCATAGGTCGTTTGAGGATCAGCGTTGCGTATTAATGGTGATCTGTAAGTGCGTTCGGCACCAAAAATAAGATCCGTGGCGGGGCGGAAGTAGGTCTCTTGTAATGAGCGCATCTTGTTGGCGAGTGATTCGCCATCAGGGTGGGTTATAATCGCAAAGCGAACTGCATTCTGTTCAAACAGCCCCTCAACAACCTGTTGCGCAAGTTCATTATCGATACTGAACACAGCCTGTGTCGCCGCATCTTTAACCAGAGCCATGGTCTGGGCTGCCTGGTCATCGAGTTCACCTGATACCCTGCGCGCATCCAGTATGATTTGGATTGTGCTCAAGACAATACCGCTGATCAGAGCGACCGAGAGAACCCAGCGCAATATGCGATGACCAAGACGTTGCTCCAGCTGAAAAGGTGTTTTCATTCGAATCGGGTCATTGTTTGAGTTCTGATTCCATCGACCTTCGAGTCGTTGTCAGGCTATATATGAAAGCCGCAGGGGGCCGGATATATAATAGCTACATATTGTCAGTATGGTTCAATCCAGATTGCCCGTACCCATGTATCGGCCTATCTTTTCAAAAATAGAGAGCAAGTACGTGTTTTATTTTGTAATGGCGCTTTTCCAGACGCAAAAACGCCCGCGAATGCGGGCGTTTTTGCGAACAAAGGTCTCAATAGAAGACCTTATATCTATACTGCGTTATGCCAGATTCTTGTTCACGAAATCCCAGTTCACAAGATTCCAGAACGCTTCCAGGTAGTTCGGACGTGAATTCCGGTAGTCAATGTAGTAGGCGTGTTCCCACACATCCACTGTGAGAACCGGCTTATCTGAACCTGTCAGTGGTGTTTCAGCATTGCTGGTGTTGGCAATGGCCACGCTGCCGTCGGCCTTTTTGACCAGCCAGGTCCAGCCTGAACCGAAGTTATTCGCCGCCTTGTCATTGAACTCTTTCTTGAAGTCATCGAAAGAACCGAAGGCTTTAGTGATGGCTTCAGCCGCCGCACCGGTAGGCTCGCCGCCGCCGTCAGGGCTCAGGCAGTGCCAGTAGAAAGTATGGTTCCAGACTTGTGCCGCGTTATTGAACAACGGGCCGCTGGCGCTCGTGATAATATCTTCCAGCGACTTGTTAGCGTTGTCTGTGCCTTCCACCAGGCCGTTCAGCTTGGTGACATAGGTGTTGTGGTGCTTGCCATAGTGATATTCCAGCGTTTCGGCTGAGATATGAGGTTCAAGTGCGTTTTTTTCGTAAGGTAGTGCGGGAAGTTCAAATGCCATGAGGTCGTTCTCCCTGGTTTCTCTCGTTTGATCCATTCAGATCAGTGAATGTTCTTTTCTTCAGATTAAGACACTTCAACTGGTATACGATAGTGAATAATAGGTAAAGAAATTGTCTATTCCTACTTCGCCAGTCTGACCAGTCAAGACTGCGAAAAACCTGTTTGTCTATTATAAGTCGGGTTAGTTGCTCCGGTTTTCAACCCCTGAGTCAAAGAACTGTCGAACTCAGGTGAGCCAGGTAAAAATTCTGCGCAGTTTCTGACCCGCCACACCAGCTCTTCGTAATTGTCGGCCAGAATGTTTACATGACCAAGCTTCCGGCCAGCCCTCTCAGCTTTGTCGTAAAGGTGCAGGTGAGCATAAGGCAGCTCCAGAATACGGCGGATTTGACCGTGCTCACCAATAATGTTGACCATGCAGCTCACACCTCTCGGGCTGGTGTCGCCGAGAGGCTGGCCTGACACCGCACGAATGTGGTTTTCGAACTGGCTGGTCACCGCGCCTTCAATTGTCCAATGTCCGGAGTTGTGAACCCTGGGCGCCATCTCATTAGCGACAAGGCCGTTCGCGGTTTCAAACAACTCAAGCGCGAGCACTCCGACATAGTTCAGTTCATTCAATAATGCGTGGATGTAACGTTGGGCTTCGTCGGATATATCAGGCGAGAGCCCGGGTGCCGGGGCCATGGAGTAACGCAGAATGCCTTCCTCATGAACATTCTCGGCCATCGGATACACCACAACCTGACCGTCTTCCCCCCGCACTGCAATAACAGACAGTTCCCGGCTGAACTCAACAAATTTCTCCACCATCAGGCGTTTGTGGCCAATGCTGGCCCAGGCCTGAGCCGCCTCTTCCGGGCTGCGCAATACTGCCTGGCCTTTGCCGTCGTATCCTTCGGTGTTGGATTTTGTTACCACCGGGCACCCCAGGCTGTGGGCAGCAGACCGGAGAGAGTCGGCACTGTCTGCCATCCGCCACTCTGGGGTAGGAATGCCCAGTTCACCGAACAGGGTTTTTTCGGCTTCGCGATTCTGACAAATCTGCAGGGCGCGCGGAGCAGGATGCACAGGTTTAACGGCAGCTATGCGCTCGGCGACTTCCACTGGCAGGTGCTCGAACTCATAAGTGACACGGTCGACACGGCTCAGAAAGTCATCAAGGTAGACCTGCTCCCGGTCAATAATGATCTCCCCGAGCCCAACACTGGGGTTGCCTGATAAATCGTAGAATACAAAGGTATTGGCTAGCGGATAGCCAGCCAAAGCCAGCATGCGTCCAAGTTGTCCAGCACCTAACACTCCGATTCTCATGAACGAATTCCTGTTACCGTCAATTACCCGTTTCTCGGGTCTGGATTTTCCAGAATGGTCTGGGTTTGCGCGGCGCGAAAGGCATCAACAGCTGCACGTACTGTCGTGTCGTAGGTGCCGATAATCTGCGCTGCCAGTAAGCCTGCGTTGGTGGCGCCAGCCTTGCCGATGGCCAGGGTGCCGACGGCGATACCCCCGGGCATCTGGGCGATCGAAAGCAACGAGTCCAGTCCGTTCAGGGCTTTTGACTGAACCGGAACACCCAATACAGGTAAAGAGGTTTGTGAGGCCACCATGCCGGGCAGATGGGCCGCGCCACCTGCACCCGCTATGATAACTTTCAGGCCCCTGTCGGCAGCCGTTTTGGCATAATCAAACAACAGGTCAGGGGTCCGGTGCGCAGATACCACGCGGGTTTCGTAAGCAACCCCCAGTTTGTCGAGCATCTCGGCGGCATGTTCCATAGTCGGCCAATCCGATTTGGAACCCATGATAAGGCCTACAAGCGGCTGCATAAGCGACAGTCTCGAAGAGTTTAGAGAAAGCCCGATATTGTATGGACTACCCGGGATCCATGCAAATGGATGGGTTGTCTTGCGCGCCCGCCCATGCTTTACGTCGCTTCATTTGGTGGCTTGGCCAGGAGCCGGTATTATCGGGTTACTTGTTTATTCTTCCGAGGTTGTTGATATGGAACCCATTCGTCCTGATGACGATGAATTAAGAGCTGGTATTGCCCCAACCAGTAAGTCGCAAGAAAAAAAACCAGGTCCTGAACGCCCGGCCAAAGCAACACCGCCACCCCGGGGACCGGACAGGAAGCAATCAAACACTCCGCCGCAGCCACCTTCCGGTGGTTCAGGAAAGCTGGTGGGTTTTCTGGTTTTGCTTTTGGTGATATCTGTTGCAGGCGGTGCTGGTCTGGTGTGGCAACAGGCCCAGCGTCTGGCGGTGCTGGAGGAGCAGGTCGAGGAGGCTGATTACTGGGTGCGTCAGAGCAAGCTCACGCTGGCTCGTTTCGAGGGTGAATTGACCGAAACCGGCGAAAGTCTTGAGCAGCGGGGCTCAACAACAGAGCAACGGCTGACCGAACAGAAACAGCAGATTGCGACGGCCAACAGCGAGATCCGCAAACTCTGGGTGATTGCCAATGAGCGCAACAAGTCATTGCTGGAGGAGCAGGGCAAAAAGATTGCAGCGTTAGAACAGGTTTCAGGCGGACAGGCAGATTCGCTCGCTGAGCTGGCCAATATCCAGGAAACCCTTCAATCCGGCATTGGAAATCTTGGCGAGACGGTCAGTTCGCTTGAGGTTCAAACGGGAGCGC
>JBBQMX010000024.1:0-9756 GCA_038329375.1 Pseudomonadales bacterium
CGGGAAGGCCGCTGGTGGTGGGAAGAGGCCACGAAAAAAGAATGCGGGCTGCATGCGAGCAATGTCATCGCCACAGAATGAAATCAGCGTGAACTTCCCGCCCATATTGCCTCAGTAGGTGGGAAGTTCTATGTTCTGGAACAGTTCTTCGATTTCCGCCCGGCTGCCCTGATGGGCAACCGCGTTGTCTACCCGCTCTTTGGTAAGATGCGGCGCAAACCGCATGATAAAATCGTACATATAGCCTCGCAGGAACGTGCCCTTCCGGAACCCTATGCGCGTCACACTTGAGCTGAAAAGCTTGCGGGCATCAAGGGCGACCAGGTCTGTGTCGACCTTCTCATCGAATGCCATACTGGCGATGATCCCGACACCGAGTCCCAGCCGAACGTAGGTTTTAATGACATCAGCATCAGCCGCCGTGAAGACGACTTTCGGAGTTAATCCGGCAGACTGGAACGCCTCGTCCAGTTTGGAGCGGCCGGTGAAGCCAAACACGTAAGTGACCAACGGATACTCCGCCAGAACCGGCAGGGTAAGCTCCCGCACGCTCGCTAACGGATGGGTTTTCGGAACGATCACCGAGCGGTTCCAGCGATAGCAGGGCATCATGATCAGGTCGCTGAACAGCTCCATCGCTTCGGTCGCAATGGCAAAATCAACCGCGCCGTTGGCGGCCATCTCGGAGATTTGCATGGGAGTGCCCTGATGCATGTGCAGAGAAACATCCGGGAAGGATTCAATAAACCCCTGGATAATCGGTGGCAACGCATAACGGGCCTGGGTGTGTGTGGTCGCTATGCTGAGATCACCTTTACGCTGATTACTGAATTCCTGGGCAATTTTCTTGATGCCCTCAACGCGGCGGAGAATCTCACCGGCCTCCCGAATAATGGTTTCGCCACCAGGGGTGATCCTGGTGAGGTGCTTACCACTGCGGGCGAAAACCTCTAACCCCAATTCATCCTCCAGCAGGCGAATCTGTTTCGAGATACCGGGTTGAGAGGTGAACAGGCTTTGGGCAGTGGCTGAGACATTCAGTTCGTGATGCGCCACTTCCCAGATATAACGCAGCTGCTGTAATTTCATTGAACCCCACCCTCTTTAATATGTTGCGACGGCCGCAGAGCATGTTATGCGCATAAAAAGATCGATAACCATACTTTTAAAGAATAGATAGTGCCTGACAAGCAGTGTAGACCAAAACCGTCTTTATAACGGATTGCCATCGCTTAATATCCGCAACTTCCCGTTCGATACCGCCGGCTGACTCCGCTCAATGTTCGATCAGGCGTCGAAACGGAGGTAGCGCGTCCAGCAAAAGCTGGCCGTAACGTCGGCTGATAATGCGCCGATCCAGAATGGTTACCCGACCGGTATCGGATTCTGTCCGGAGCAAACGACCCACGGCCTGTACCAGCTTGATTGACGCATCCGGCACGGTGATCTCCATAAACGGATTGCCGCCGCGCCGGCTAACCCATTCCGCAAGGCTGGCTTCGATCGGATCATCCGGCACCGAAAACGGTAACCGGGTTATGATGACATGCCCAAGATAGGTGCCTGGCAGGTCAATACCTTCAGCAAAACTGGCAACCCCGAACAGCACGCTGGGTCGGCCGTTGTCGACCCGCTCACAATGGCGGCGTAAGACTTCACCTTTCGCCATGTCGTCCTGGGTGGTAATCAGCTCTGGATACTCAGGGGCCAGCCTGTCACGCACCGCATGCATTTGCCGACGGGATGTAAACAGTACCAGGGTCGCTTTTTCGCCTGCCCACAGACCCGGCAGCTTTGCTATCAGTGCCTCTGTGAAGGCTTCCGTCTCAGTCGGCAACGCCGGCATATTCGGTACTTCAACGGTGGCCATCTCGCCATAACGGAAGGAGCTCGGCACCACCAGAAAGCGGCTTTCCTCGGGCAGCCCTGCCCTCGCCTGCAAGCGATCAAAACGCCCAAGCGCTGTCAAGGTAGCGCTGGTCAGAATGGCGCCGTAAACCCGCGACCAGAGCCGCGTATAAAGCAAACTGTTGGCCAGTACCGGACTGCTGTAAAAGGTGATGTCTTCCCCATGGTCCCAGCGTTGTCGAATAGCCCATCGGGCCGGAGGCGGATTTCGCAACCGTTTGCCTTCGGTGCCGCCGGTATTCTCGCCTTCTGCATTGCGATGCTTTTCACACCAGGCAACCCATAATCGAAGCTGATCTTCCGCGCGGCTGTGAAAAGCGCCCATAACAGGGAACCAAGCCTCAGCGGTATCCCGGTCAACATCGTGTTCACGTTTCTCGTCAAAGGCTTTCTGTAGCTCGTCAACCAACACGCCGAGCTGACGAACCAGGCCAGCCGTGGATATCTGAGCAGAGCCGGCCAACTCCGCCATCGCCTCCGGCAACTCCCCTTCCGGGTATCGCCATTGTGCTGAACGGCGCTCCTCACTGAACTCCCACACGGTATTCTGCTCCGCCTCGTCGTATACCTGCACAATAACGTTATCGAGATCTCGTGACGCAGCGCCGATCTTGTCTACGGTTTTGGCCGCCACGGTGCCGGGGGACAGGAACGGAGGTATCTTCGCCAACGCCTGGGATAGCTGTTTCAACCATTGCCGGGTGGCATTGAGCGGCACAGACGCGGCAAAGTGATTCAAAGCTTTATCCGGCAGGTGGTGCGCTTCGTCAAAAATAAACAGCGCGTTTTCAGGCGCTGGCAGAATAGCGCCGCCGCCAAGCGCCAGATCTGCCAGCACCAGGTCGTGGTTGGCGACAATCACATCGGCATCATCCAGACCTTTACGGGCGTCAAAAAACGCACAGCTGTCAAAATAGCTGCAGTGACGGTTGGTACATTGGCGGTGATCGGTTGTTACCTGACGCCAGGTGTCGTCGGGAATCTGACTCGGCCAGTGGTCCCGGTCACCGTCCCAGTCACGTGACCCATAGCGGGCCAGCATATCTTCGAAGAATTCCCGGGTACCGGGTTCATCGTTACGGCGCTCATCGAGAACAAACAGCGGCATACTCTCGCTGTCTCCCACGCCCTCCTCATGAAGACGTGTTTCCAGCCGGGACAGACAAAGATAGCGCCCGCGTCCCTTGGCCAGCGCCCAGGTGAAATCCAGCTTGCTGTGCTTCTTCAGATCCGGAAGATCCTTGTGAACGATCTGATCCTGCAAGGCCACCGTTGCGGTAGAAATAATCAGCTTTTTACCCAGAGCCTGGGCCACCGGTATCGCAGAGACCAGATACGCCAGGGTTTTGCCAGTGCCGGTCCCCGCCTCTACTACACACGCTGCCGGAGCGGACGTGCGCTCACCATCATTGGCGGTGATATTGCCGATATAGCGGGCGATTTCGGCGATCATCAGCCGCTGGCCATAGCGGGCACGAATGCCCTTGCCGCTGAGGACATCACGGTAGGCCTGCTGGATCGACGTTTTGACGGTCTCTGATAATGCCATCAGCGGGGGCTTATCCAGTCGCGAACCACGCCGACCCGGAAACGCTGGCCATCGAGACTCAGCTCGACGCCCTCGGGTGTAATGCGGTCAACACGAATACCGGAAAACCGCTCACCCGGACGCAGATACTGGTCGTTAATCATCACCCTGCGCGCGGACGGATCAGAAGCGTAGATGTGACTGCTGAAAATCAGGCTTGGCACCCGGCGCTGGAAGGACATGGGCAATTCAACCAGGTGAGGCACCCGCTCACTGGAAGAGAACCTGTCCGCCTCATTTAAACCTTCGGGGTAATCCTCCAGAGGCGCATTCCAGGAGGGCACTATTAACGTTGGGCGCTCCTCGCTCTCGTTAATTAATTCCGGAAACGGCTGGCTGTCGGCAGAAGCTGCCACTGTCGGCTGTGGAATCTGAATTTCCTGCTCCCGCTGGCTGGCAGGTGTATCAATAATGGGTGCGGGCACAAATTCGTCGCCCTTGATAGCTTGGGGCCCCGATGAGATTTTATCGGATGACATTGTCACTCCGAGGGACATAAACCCGATACCTGGCCACAAGATGGCCGCCAGAATGAACGCGTTCAGGATCAACCCGACACCCACCCACACGGTCACCGGGACGGCCTTTTTCTTTGGCTGGTGGATTAACTGCACCTGTTGGCCCAGGTCCGGAATTCGGCCTTGCTGCCGTTCGGTTTCGGACTTTCTGAGTGCATCGAGAATATACGACATATCAGCTCGCATCTCCGTCAGCAATGAGGTTTGGCACCCCGGGGTTGAGATCGTTGTTCAACTGAATCAGCGTCATGGCACCGGCTATGCCATCCGGCATCAAACCTTTCTGCTTCTGATACCACCTGATTTGCTCATCCAGCGACACAGATTCGAGACGCTGACGCTCAGCGCCATCGCTGGCGTAACGCCGAACCAGCTGCATCAATTGGGCATTCAGCCAGAGTTCACGGCCTGCACCCGCGCCGGCGCTCGAATCAGATCGCATATAAGGCGGCAGCCGCCAGACCAGTGTATAGCTACCAAACCAATGACGTTCAAGCTCCTTCACCAATACTTTACGAGGCCCGGTCCCGGAGGCAATAGTGGCTATCCCGTCGGCCAGCGAAATGACTGTGACGAATCGCGGCTGCCCATCCTCGCCCTGTAATTCCAGGATCACCGGATGATTGATCTGCTCCAGACTGCGCCAGTTACCCTGACGTTGAAGGCACCTGAGACCCGTGCTCTCCGCAAAATCACAGGCTATCGGATTCGCCGCCGGCTGGTAATTGATACCCCAGACACCAAACAGTGACTGAAAGGCATTGGCCAGCGACACTCCGTTGGTTTCTACCGCAAAGCTCATATCCTGTTCGGTCTCTGCGAGCGCCACCGGCAAAGTCTCTGACACGTTTTCCTGCGCGTTTTCGGGTTCAACACTCGGTTCTGTCTGAGGTTCACTTTCAACAGAAGGTACGGCCGGGGGAGTATCTATTCGCTCAACAACGCCTGCCAGCACCGGACTTTCGTTGCCAAAGGTTACCGTGCCTCTCTGAAACAGGGTCACTGTCAGAACAACCGCTGCCGCCAGGCTCACGATGACTGTTGCCATCAGCAATTTGCGTGGATCCTGCGGGTTGGTGTTACGACGCTGGCCCCCGGCCAGCACTTCTTTTGCAGCCGCCTTGATATGCTTTTTGTCGACCTGGTGCAGGCCTTCTGCGTAGGCTCCCAGCAGGGCGCGATCACTGATCAGATTGATCAGGCGAGGCACGCCGCCGCTGCGCCGAAACAGGAGCTTTACTGCGCCTGGGCTGAAAATCTCAGTGCGCTGGCCGGCCACACTCAGCCGGTAACTGAGGTATGCCGGTAATTCGGTGCGCTCAATCGCATCCAGGTGATAGCGCGCCGTTACCCGCTGGGACAGCTGCCGGAGCTCTGATTGTGCAAGCATATCCTGCAATTCCGGCTGTCCCAGCAACACGATCTGCAGCAGTTTTTTCTCCGCGGTTTCCAGATTGGTCAGCAACCGCAGCTGCTCCAGCACATCGGCGGAGAGATTCTGCGCTTCGTCAATCATCAGCACTTTGTGACGGCCAGCGGCGTGCGCTTCCAGCAGATTGGTATTAACCAGGTCGATCATGCGCTTGATGCTGGCGCCCGCCGGATGGCTGATGCCCAGTTCATCACAGATACTGGATAGTAACTCGCGGGAGGACAGCTTGGGATTGAGGATGAGGGCGATATCGACGTGGTCCGGGACATTTTCGATAAAACAGCGGCTTACAGTCGTCTTCCCGGTGCCCACTTCGCCGGTAATTACAATAAAACCGCCCTGGCCTTGCACCCCATACATCAAGTGGGCCAGCGCCTCTTTGTGGCGTTCGCTCAGATAAAGATAGCGTGGGTCGGGGGCAATCGAGAACGGAGGTTCCCGAAAGCCGAAAAAATCGTAGTACATGCGCGTCCAGTCAGACAGGTTCGTTGGATGAAATAAGCCTGAGCTCGGCCTTCTTGCGTTTTTGCCGGTCCCGAAGGCGGGCAATGCACCGTTCCAGTGTTTTCGAGATCTTGCCGTGAGCCCGGATCATTGAGATTTTTGGCCAGGTCGCCCGCTCACCCTCGAGCATCAATTGCCGAATAAACACCGGGTCCGGGTTACTGAGCATCCGGCGATAATGGCGCAGCTGATAGTGAGGCGCAATCGTTACGTCACCAGAGTAACGCTGGGTCATTATCGCGTACATTTGCCCTGCTGCCTGCCGCAGCAGCTCTGGGCGCACCCGCTTGCGGAGATAATCGAATATCCCTCGCCCGTGGAACTGCATTTCCGATTTGAAGAGGTGAAATGGCAGCCCCGCGAGGGCCAGTTTTTCGTCGTCACCCGTGCGAGTCAAAAACGGCACAATGTGGGGGTTAGCCTGGCTGACAATGGTAAAGTTCACATCGTAAAGGTGCATCAGGCGCTCTATCGGCAAATCACTGACCACCGAACCGTCCACAAACTGCAACCTCGGCATATAGGGCAACACATTACCATGCATGTCTTTTTTCATCAGCGTTACCGGTGGAAAAATGCCCGGCACCGCGGCGCTGGCCAACGCGCCACTCCACACCAACTGGTAGGGCGCGGTATAACCACAGAGCAAACGGGCCTTCTGATGGGCCTGCACCGGCGACACGCTGATGTTGATGGACCGGCCCGTGCGTTGAAAAGCTTCCTCAAACGTGTATTCACCAATATTAGCTCGCAGACAGGCCCGCAGCTGAGCCTGATCCATTAACCCCCGACCCTTGAGGGCGTTAGCCACGCCAATGTATTTCCAGGCGGTCAGGTGATGATTTTCCGGATTCAGCATTTCGGGAATTTCTGCGTCAGTGTGAACACCGAGCATGCCGGCGATAATCGCCCCGGCACTGGAACCCGCGATTACCTGAGGCAACAACCCTCTTTCCCAGAGCACCTTGATCACGCCCATATGAAACATTCCCAAAGTGGCCCCGCCGCTCAGCAGCAGGGCCGGGCGCCCATAACTGGTCAGGGTGTCACGGAAAAACGGGATTTTGTCTTCATCGGATACGCCGGGGACTGTCTGGTCACACAGAAAATCAAGGGACTCACAGACTTCAGTGATGTATTCCTCAATGAGATGTTTTGTGCCTACTCTGGACCGGGTATATAGCGCCGCGCTTCCCATGTTGCCGAGGTCATGATGAAGCCCCTCCCGCAGGGCACGTTTCAGCCGTTCGTAGTCTTTCTGCTGATGGTATTGACGGATGCTGCTGAGGCGATCGTAAATCAGTTCGTAATGATAGAGGTCAGAGGCAAAATCCTCTTTCCACTCTACGTTACCTTCCAGATAATCCAGCTCAAGCGCCGCCGCCTTCCAGACCTCGTAGTTTGGCGCCTCTGCCAGCATCTTGCGAAACTTCCGAATCTTTCCGCCCGTCATCGTGTCTGCTCCTCTTGATCACGCATTACCTTCGCTGATCACCGCAGATACCCGATCGCGGCGAAACGATCAGAAATCTTCGAGCATCAGATCGTCGTCATTTTCGTCGCTGGCAAAAGGGTCAGAGGACGGCTGCCCATCATTAATAAGATAAGCCCGTCTTTGCAGGTACGCATTCCTGACAAACGTATAAGGGTCACCCGAGATGAAACGCTCGGAAGGGATCAGGTCCGCCCGGAGGTCAACGACTTGCAGGCCAATCAGGTAATAGTAATCGGGCTCGTCCATTACCGCTCCCAGACCTGGCAAGGTGGAGACGTCTACCACGAAACCGGTAAGGTCACGACCGCTGGATGGCCCCATAAGAGGCAGCATCAGGTATGGCCCGCTGCCCATTCCCCAATAACCAAGGGTCTGGCCGAAATCTTCCGGACGTTCCGGCAATTCAAACACGGTGGCCACATCAAACAAGCCACCAAGCCCGAAAACCGTGTTGTAGGTGAAACGCCCTACAGCTACGACGGCCGCCTCGCCCTTCAACTGGAAGATGCTGTTGGCAAAGTTGCCGATTTCCCCGATATTGTTGAAGAAATTGGTAACCGCCCTATCCGCAAATGATGGCATGACATTTCGATAACCCTGCGCCACGGGCTTCAAAAACCAGTCATCAACGAACACGTTGAAGTCGTAAACCTTACGGTTCCAGTTTTCGTAGGGATCTGCTTCGCTGGCGGCTCCGGAACGGATGTCAGCGTCGACGATCTCGCTCTGTGCCGTCGCGGCGAGAGGTATCAGGCATAAGAGCAAAAACGCGACTTTTATGCGGGTGACTTCTAATGCAGTGCGTAAGGTCATGTTCAGGCCTGAAATTTTGACTTAACAGTTTAATCGTAGACAATAGGCGTCATCTCTCAGGCGCAGTCGTCATCGCTGTCCTGAATCACCCAGAGGAGTCTCTATGTCTGAGCCCGGTAATCTCGTCCACGTCATTGAAATGCCGCTTCGTTGGGGCGATATGGATGCATACGGCCACGCCAATAATACGGTTTATTTCCGGTTTTTTGAAGAAGCACGCATTACCTGGCTTACTTCACTCAAACTCGGCCTCAAGGGCGAGCCCACGGGACCCATTATTATAAAGACCAGCGCGACGTTTCTGAAAGAACTCAGCCACCCGGCAACTGTCGAGGTGAGAACATACGCTGGAAAAGCCGGAAATACCAGTCTCGATACCTGGCACGAAATTGTCGACAAACAAACCGGAGAACTCTACTCCGAAGGCTACGCAAAAGTTGTCTGGTTTGATCGCGAGGCACGAAAATCCGCGCCATTACCAGACACTTTGCGAGCTCTGGCGACCGCCTCCTAACGGCGGCGAACCACCACACTACCAATTGAGTAGCCAGCACCAAACGAGCAGATAACCCCAAGATCACCTGACACCAGATCGTCCTGATGTTTGTGGAAGGCGATGATTGATCCTGCGGAGCTGGTGTTTGCGTACTCGTCCAGAATCACTGGGGCTTCATCCTCAGTGGCCTCCCGGCCGAGAACACGGCGCGCAATCAACTGATTCATGTTCAGATTGGCCTGGTGCAACCACATCCGTCGAAGAGAGTCCGGCGTCAGTGACAGGCTCTCGAGATGCCCCTGAATAGTCTCAGCCACCAGCGGCGACACCTCTTTGAATACTTTCCTGCCTTGCTGGATAAACAATTTATCAGGCTTATCAATGCCTTCTTTGTCCGCCCGGTTGAGAAACCCGAAATTATTGCGGATATTATTGGAAAACTGTGTTTTCAGACGGGTGCCCAGGACTTCAAAGCCCTGCCCGTCAGCAACCTCCGAATCCCGCTCCACCAGAATCGCCGTGCAGGCATCGCCGAAAATGAAATGGCTGTCCCGGTCAGTATAATTCAGATGGCCTGAACAGATTTCCGGGCTTACCACCAGAACAGCGCGCGCCGTTCCGTTTTCAACGGCGTTCACGGCCGCCTGCAGACCAAACGTAGCTGAACTGCAGGCGACGTTCATGTCATAGGCGAAACCATCAATCCCCAGCGCTGCCTGCACTTCAATCGACACCGCCGGGTACGCCCGCTGCAGATTGGAACAGGCCACAATCACAGCATCCACGTCTGCAGCTGTTTTGCCGGCTCGGGCCAGCGCATCATTGCACGCCGCCACTGCCATCTCACACTGCACTGAAGGTTCATCATTGCTGCGGTCCGGAATTCGCGGGCACATGCGTTCGGGGTCAAGTATGCCCTCGCGGTCAATTACATGGCGACGTTTGATGCCCGAAGCTTTCTCGATAAAGCTCGACGCCGATGGTTCCATGGCAACACGTTCG
>JBBQMX010000025.1:0-9616 GCA_038329375.1 Pseudomonadales bacterium
ATGTGCCGACGTCACTTTTGGCTCGCTGGCCCGCAGTTTTCCCGGCAGAACCCTGGGCGTTATTTTGACAGGCATGGGGGCGGACGGAAAAGAGGGGTGCCGGATGATGAAGGAGTCCGGCTCGGTGGTGTGGTCACAGGATGAAAAAACCTCGGTCATCTACGGTATGCCAATGGCGGTGGCTAAAGCCGGGCTCACTGATGAAGTACTGCCTCTGCAAGATATCGGCAAACGGCTGGTGGAAGGCGTTAGCTGATGGATATTCTGAGCCTGCTTGGCATCATTCTGGCGTTTGCTGCCATTCTTGGCGGCAATCTGTTGGAGGGGGGCGCCCTGGGCTCGCTCTTTAACGGCCCTGCGGCCCTCATCGTCATCGGCGGTACCTTCGCAGCTACCTCGCTCCAGACCTCATGGCCGGTGCTCCGCCGCGCGTTTGCCCAGGTCAGCTGGGTCTTCCTGCCGCCATACGTGGGCCTGGAAGACGGTATCGGCAAGGTCATCGACTGGAGTGTCAAAGCACGTAAACAGGGTTTGCTGGGGCTGGAAGGTCTGGCGGAGAGAGAGCCGGAACGATTTGCAAGGAAAGGCCTGCAGCTACTGGTGGATGGCGCAGAGCCTGAGTCAATACGCAGCATCATGGAGGTGGATCTGGATTCCCGGGAACAGCGGGATCTCGATGCCGCCAGGGTCTTTGAGGCCATGGGTGGCTATTCGCCCACCATCGGTATCATCGGGGCCGTCATGGGGTTGATCCAGGTAATGACCAATCTTGAAGATCCGGCCAGCCTCGGCAGTGGTATCGCTACGGCTTTTGTCGCCACCATTTACGGCGTTGCACTGGCCAACCTGCTGTTTTTCCCCATAGCTAACAAACTCCGGGGTCTGGTCAGGGTGCGCTCCCGATATGAAGATATGATGATCGACGGCCTGATCGCGATTGCGGAAGGTGAAAACCCACGCTCCATTGAGTTGCGTCTGCGTGGTTTCCTGCAATGATGCCCCCGGGAATCGGCAACGGATTGGGCAAAAGGGGGCATCATGCGCCGCCGGCGACAATCTGAGGACGATCTCCATAATAAAGAGCGCTGGCTGATTTCCTACGCGGATTTCATCACGCTGTTGTTCGCCTTTTTCGTGGTCATGTACTCCGTCTCCTCGGTTAATGAGGGCAAATATAAAGTGCTATCGGACACTCTCACAGGGGTATTCAACGCGCCTCAGCGATCTGTTAACCCGATTGAAGTCGGAGAGATGAACCCCGTCAATGCCCCCAGTCAAGGCGACGACATTATCCCGCCACCGGTAACCGAAGCACCCCGCAACCCCGAAATCAGTAAGCAGGCCAGGAGTGATGCCCTCAGGGTAATGGCCGATCAGCTCGCGCTGGAGTTTGATGAATTTATCGAGCAGGGGGTGGTAACACTCGAAACCAGTGATGAGTGGATCGAGCTTAGTTTGAGAGATAGCCTGTTGTTTGGCAGTGGCGATGCAGAGCCGCATTTTGATGCGTTTACCGTTATTGAAACCATCGCCGGGGTGCTTGAAAATCGCGATAACGCGGTACGGGTAGAAGGCTTTACCGATAACCGCCCGATCCGGACCGCGGCGTTTCCTTCCAATTGGGAGTTATCCGCTGCGAGGGCCGCAGCGGTGGTGCGGGTGTTGGCGATGGAAGGTATTGAGCCCGCTCGAATGGCGGCCATCGGTTACGGTGAATTCCAGCCGGTTGCCCGCAATGACACAAGTGAAGGTCGCAGCCGCAATCGCCGGGTGGTGCTGCTGATATCCCGGGATGCCAGCATTCGCGGTGCCATGCGCTAGAAATATACCAGGCTGGCACGGTTTCTGTATTTCCCTGAATTTAATGGTGCGATCAGGCAATAGTTTGCCGCCTGGATATCAAGTTAATGCCAGCCGTGCCGATACAGAAAGACAGGGCGTTTTATCAGTCGGAGAACCAGAGTGCGAATTTGGGCAGTAGCCAATCAGAAAGGGGGTGTCGGTAAAACAACGACGGTGGTTACGCTTGGTGGGCTTTTGGCGGCCCGTGGAAAGCGCGTGCTGGTGGTGGATCTGGACCCTCATGGCTCACTCACGAGCTGGTTCGGTCAGGATCCCGACACCTTGCAACACAGCGTCTTCGATTTGTTTCAGCACCAGGGCAAAGTTCCCGACGGCTTGCCCGCCCAGTTGATCACGGAGACGTCCTGCGCGGGCATGTCCCTGCTGCCAGCGAGCACTGCACTGGCAACGCTGGAACGTCGGATGGTGGGTGTCGAGGGCATGGGGCTGATAATTTCTCGGGCGCTGGCACAGTTGTGGGATGATTTTGACTACGTGTTACTGGATAATACTCCGTCACTTGGCGTGTTGATGGTCAACGCCCTGGCCGCTGCCCAGCATCTTGTGGTGCCGGTACAGACCGAGTTTCTGGCTATCAAGGGGCTTGAAAGAATGCTTCACACCCTTGAAATGATCATGCGTTCGCAAAAAAGCCAGCTAACCTACACCATTGTGCCTACGCTGTTTGACCGGCGTACCCAGGCGTCGGTGAAAAGTCTAAATGCACTCCGTAAGAGTTATCCGGATACCCTTTGGCGCTATGCCATTCCAGTAGACACCAAATTCCGGGACGCCAGTCAGGCCGGTGTCGTGCCCTCAGCGTTAGACAACGAAACCCATGGGGTGAGGGCATACCGGCGCCTGTTGGAAGATCTGATCGAGCGCGTCAGTGCGCCCGGGAGCCGGTGATGGTTTTAGTCAGATTTTTGACATCTGAGGCTGGTACGACGCCTTGGTGCGGCCCTGAGCGGGAGGCCGGACAGTGAAGCCGGTCAGCGAAACACAATTTGCTGATCCGTCCACGGCGTTGGCGAGTTACCTTGACGAACTGCTGACAACAGCTACCCGAGGCGCACAGGATAATGACTACTCTGCGTTAGAAACCGTTCCTACCGAGCCTCGGACAGCGACCTCGGTACCGACACCCATGACTACCAAACCGGTTGCAGAAGCTGTTGCTGTGCCGGAAAGATTACTGGGGCGTGTATCTGAGCGAGCAGCTGAGCGGCCGCCGGAAATAGCGCGCACCAGCACCGCAAGCCCGACGCCGTTCGCTGAGAAGTCGCCAGCAGAGTCAATGCCACTGGAGCGTCCGCCCTGGTCCCAGAAGCCCTTCGAATGCCTTATTTTTCGTGTTGCCGGGTTGCAAATGGCAGTGCCGTTGGTGCTGTTAGGGGCTATCCACAAGATTGAAAGCAAAGTGAAACCCATACCCGGGCGGCCGAAATGGTATATGGGTATGCTCCCGGACCGTAATCAGAACCTCCGAATCGTGGATACTGCGGAGTGGATCATGGCCGGACGGGTGCCCGCAGGTGCGCGAGAGGGGTACCGCTTTGTTATTCGGCTGGATAACAGCGAATGGGCGCTGGCCTGTGACGAGGTCGCACAGTCTTTTACGCTGGACCCCGAAGAAGTGCGTTGGCGCTCCGCGCGGAGTAAACATCCCTGGTTGGCGGGCACGGTGATCAAACACATGTGCGCCCTGGTTGATGTGGGAACCATGGCGTCTCTGCTGGCGCGTGCGGAAAGTGAACACAGATTGGCGCTCGAGTAAGTATTGAATGAATTGCCGGTCGCTCCCTTCACGGAATCGAGAGGGGAAGGCTGGCACGGTTTGTGCTCTGAACTATAGTAAGGGCACTGATGATGATTTTTTGACGATCAGGTTGTCCCGTTCGGGCAGCCTTCCCAGGAGACAGTGCGATATGGCATCCCAGAGCGGACAAAAGAATCAGGGCCAGGACGATCAGGTACTCCAGTATGTGACGTTCCGGCTTGACGACGAGACCTACGGTATTGGCGTCATGCAGATTCAGGAAGTATTGAGGCATACCGAAATAGCCGCGGTCCCCGGAGCGCCGGATTACGTTCTGGGCATCATCAACCTGCGCGGCAACGTCGTCACGGTTATCGATACCCGGCGCCGTTTCGGCCTCGCGGACCAGGAGGTGACCGACGCCACCCGGATCGTGGTGATGGAATCTTCCAACCAGGTAATGGGCATTCTGGTGGATTCCGTGGCGGAGGTGGTTTACCTGAAGACCAGCGAAATTGAGACGGCACCGAATGTGGGTAATGAGGAAAGCGCGAAATTTCTCCAGGGCGTGTGCAACAAGAACGGCGAACTCATCATTCTTGTTGAGTTCGACAAGATGCTGACAGACCACGAATGGGCTGAAGTTTCATCACTCTGATCTGAATGATAAGGAAACCCGATCATGACGGATTTGCCGACGCTGGCTCCCTGGGCACTGACCACCGGTGCACTGGTGTTATTGTTCATTCAATCTCTGGTGTCGCGCCGGGAGATTCGTCGGCTCAGGGACCAGATCAAAGAGCGCTGTGACACCCTCGGCCGCGAAATTCATGCCACCGGAAGTGGCAGTATGGGCGTCGGCCAACGGGTTGTGGCCTGCGAGCGTCAACTGCACGAGCTACAAGGCCTGATGGACGAGATGCGGCAGAATGACCCGCTTCGGGTATCCTACGACGAGGCGTCCCGGCTGGTCGAACTCGGTGCCGATATTGATGACCTGATGAATACTTGCGGTATTTCACGACCCGAAGCGGAACTGGTTTCAGCGCTGAAAAATCGCCGGGCCGCCTGATCGAATCCCGAATTCAGCTGTCTGGTGAGCTTGCTCCCGCGTCCGCGGGAGTTTTTCCCTGCAGCTTAAAGGCAAGCGCAAGAATTTCAGCAATGACCCGATAAAGGGTTTCCGGTATTTCCTCGTCTAATTCCAATCGTGCCAGGATCGTGGCCAGCTCCGGACTTTCATAAAGCGGAACGCTGTGCTCCCGGGCGATCCGGATGATTTCATCTGCAATATCGTCAAGCCCGCTTGCGGCGACCGCAGGAGCCCGTTTGCCATCGTATTTGAGCGCTACCGCCGTGTGTCTAAGTGCCTCGTGCGCATCACTCATGGGCCTTATCTTCCTTCTGTAACGCGTCAGTTTGCATGTCAGGCACGGGTGTCCACCAGACGTTGTTCCAGTTTTGTGGTGGCGGCCTGGGGGTTGCCGCGCCGGCATTCCAGATCAACCACTTCCAGACCCAGGTCTGTCAGACGAGTGCGCAGGTCGGTCAGTTCGGTTTGGACCTGATTAAGAGTATCTTGTTGCTCGGCCCATACCCTGGCAGATACCTGCATTTCCCGAAGTGATACTTCGAAGTAAACCGGGCCGGCGGCATCAAGATCCATGGCAAGAGAAAAACGCCATTCGGTTGCTGGTGAGGTCTTTCTGTGCCCGGAGCTTTCGCTGTGGTCTTTGGCGTAACGCTCCATCCTGAGTTGTGCAATTCTCGGCTCGTTCTGAGGAGTTACCCAGGGCAACTCGATCAGCCAGGTGGAGGGTGCTGGCGCGTCGGCTGTGCCGCGGTTGGTAAGCATCTGGCTGTGGAGCTGATTGACAGAAATACGATTCAGCATGCCGGCCAGCAACCTCAGCATCTGGCCGACGGTAACAGTTTCCGCTTGTGAAGTTGGCGGTGGCGGCGGTAACTGGTGGGGGAACTGCAAAGGTGCCTGCACCAGTTCATGACTGGCCAGCGGTGTGTAGCGGTTGAAATGATCAGGGCCGGCTTTCTGTTGCAATAACAGAGCCGTTACGATCCTGGTAAGCGCAAGCTTGAGGTCGGGCAGAGCAGCATCCGGAGCTCTCGCCAGCCGGGATTCAGCAAACAGGCCGCTCTCGCTGATCCAGACTTTTACTTGAGAGGCGAGGCTGCCCGGCGGCTGTGCACTGCTGGCGCCGGGAGCGCTGCCTTTGCTGCCCGCAATGCTGGACTGTGCCGATACCGACATGCCGGGTAAAAACGCGTCGCTGGCTGGCAGACGGCTGACCAGTTGCTGGATGGCCGCCTGAGCGCTGGCGGATAGCGGCTGGGCCGGAGTGCTCGGGTTGCTGGTTTTAAGCCCGCCCGATAATGCGGACATCAACTGGCTCAGGCCAGTATCGAGTCGTTGTTGCCAGGGCAGACGCTGGGCCAGGGCCTGGGCAATCCGGGACTCCAGCGGTGGAGCCAGTTTTGACATTAACTGCAGCTCGTTGCCAGCACGCATTATTTTGATCCAGTCGCCGGGCTCGAGTTTGGCCTCACCCTGGGGGGGCTGAACCAGCAGGCTGCGGCCCCGCAGTTCCAACAGCAGGCTGTCAGCCTGGCCCTGTTGACTGGTCAATACCTGGGCCACTCGTGCCATTACGGCCTGGCGGTTTTCAAGCTGGAGCCGGTCAAGTAATGCACCGGTCGACAGCACAGGCTCTGTTCGCGGGCCGGAAGTAACCGCTGAACCTTCGCCTTTGGCGGGCCGGGGCGTTTCGGGGGGCGGTGGTGACTGGCTGCTGTCGGGGATTTTCATACCGCTCCTTAGCCCATGGGTGTGTTCGTACATTCGAGTGTCAGAGTTGAAACACAACTTCGACGGTTCCAGACAGTAATTCTGGCACGGTTTCGTTATAATACGGCCCGCTGGAGGTTTCTGTCCTCCCCCGTACCCGGCGGTTTATTGCCGGGAGACCGTTATTCCTGAGCCAGGCCAGTGTTTGCCAGGTCTTGTCAGTGATTGGGGCCCCGATGTCAGAGCCACTTCAGTCCGCTCCCTTGCTTCAGGCAATTGGTTTATCGTGCGATCGGGACGACAGAGTTTTGTTCCAGGGACTTGATTTCTCCATATTGCCCGGCTCCCTGACGCGTGTCGAGGGCGCCAATGGCTCGGGCAAGACTACCTTGTTGCGTATCCTTGCCGGACTCCATGAGGGTTTTGAGGGCCAGGTGCTCTGGCAGGGCCAGCCTCGCAGCGACGACCGCGAAGCGTTTTTACGGAACTTGTTGTTCATGGGGCACCGCCCCGGGGTCAAGCCTTTACTGACGCCGCTGGAGAACCTCCGGTTTCTGATTGCCGGACGGCACGCAGTGACTGATGAGCAGCTTTCAGAGGCGCTCGCACGTGCTGGTCTGGCCGGTTTTGAGAAGGTCCCCTGTCAGCATCTGTCGGCAGGTCAGATGCGCCGCGTTGCTCTTGCCAGGTTGCTGCTGTCGGATGAGCCGTTATGGATACTGGACGAGGCGTTTACAGCTATTGATGATCAGGGCGTGGAGGGGCTGGAACAGCTGTTGGTAAATCGAGCCGCCATGGGAGGCGCTGTTATTCTGACCACGCATCATGAGCCGGATCTGCCGGGTATGGATCGTCTTCGTTTGGGGCAGGGAGGTGTCGGTGAATTCTGAAACCCGCCCCGTCGTCCGCCCGGTGGAGAGTGCTGTTCCGGTTTTGTCCGCGATGTGGACGGTTTTAAAGCGCGATCTGCAGGTTAATTTCCGGCAGCTTCAGGATACCCTCAACCCACTGCTGTTTTTTTTCATGGTGGTTTCCCTGTTTCCCCTGGGCGTTAGCCCGGAAGTATCGTTTCTTCAGATGGCGGGAGCCGGTATCCTGTGGGTTGCAGCGCTGCTTTCTACTTTGCTCTCCCTGGATCAGCTTTACCGGCATGATTTTGACGACGGCACACTGGAGCAGCTGGCTCTGCAGCCCCAGCCACTGTATTGGCTGGTGCTTGCGAAAACCTTTGCGCACTGGTTGGTAACAGGCTTGCCACTGGTGCTGCTGACCCCGGTGCTGGGCGTGATGGTGCACCTGAACGGGAACTCTGTCGCGATTCTGTGTCTAACGTTGCTGATCGGAACCCCGGTATTGAGTTTTATTGGTTCCATTGGTGCCGCTCTGACCCTGGGTTTGAGGTCTGGTGGGGTACTGTTGTCGTTATTGATTATTCCATTGTATATACCGGTGCTGATTTTCGGGACCGGGACTGTGGCCGCTGCGGCAGACGGCGCCCCGGTTGGTGGTTACCTGGCGCTGATGGGTGCGTTTCTGGTGCTGGCCGTCACGCTGGCACCTTTCGCTTCAGCGGCTGCCTTACGGATCAGCCTGTCCAATAATTGATATAACGTTGAGAAAGGGTTTCGCCTGATGTGGCAATTTTTTCACAAGCTCGGGTCGCCAAAGTGGTTTTACGGTATTGCCGGTCGTTGGATGCCCTGGTTGCTCTGGAGCGGTCTGCTGCTGGCTCTGATCGGGATTGTATGGGGCCTGGCGTTCGCTCCGAAAGACTATCTGCAGGGCAACAGTTATCGGATAATCTTTATTCACGTACCGTCTGCCTTCCTGGCGCAGTCTGTCTATATCATGATGGCGTCTGCGGCCATGGTGACGCTTGTGTGGCGAATGAAACTCGCGGATGTTTTCGTAAAGTCGGTGGCGCCGGTGGGTGCTGTGCTGACCTTTCTGGCATTGTTCACCGGCGCGGTCTGGGGCAAGCCGACCTGGGGAACCTGGTGGATTTGGGATGCCCGGCTGACATCAATGCTGATTCTGCTATTTCTTTATTTCGGGGTGATTGCCCTGGGTGCTGCGGTCTCTGATGAAAAATCCTCTGCCCGGTCGGTGGCGGTGCTGGTACTGGTCGGGGTGGTGAATATTCCGATCATCAAGTATTCGGTAGAGTGGTGGAATACACTGCACCAGCCCGCCACCTTTAAACTGACTGAAAAGCCCACTATGCCGATGGAAATGTGGTTGCCGCTTTTACTTGTAGTGTTGGGGTTGTACTTGCTGTTTGGCTGGCTGGCTTTTGTCAGGATGCAGACTGAAATTCTCTACCGTGAGCGCAAAACTCACTGGGTCAAAACGTTGAGCCGGCCCGAAGGAGCAGCCTGAATATGGCATTTGATTCACTCCAGGCGTTTATAGTGATGGAAGGCCACGGTCCTTACGTTTGGGCGTGTTATATCGTATTTTTTATTTTGTTGGGCTGGCTGGTGGCGTGGTCTTTCAGTCAGCGGCGGCGGCTTCAAGCGGATCAGCGCCGTCAGTGGCAATTTGAGGCGCAAAACTCAAAGCAGGGAGAACCCGGCGGCGGTGCGCAGCGTAAAACTTCCGGGTTCAACCCGATAATTTAACATTAACCCCGATCTGTCTGAGTGGACTATGCATCCGAAGCGAAAAAAACGATTAACGCTGATTCTTTTTTTGATGACCGGGCTGAGCGTTGCCATCGGACTCACCACCTATGCGCTGCGGCAGAACATCAGCCTGTTTTACGATCCCAGCCAGATCGCCTCCGGTGAGGCACCAGCCGACGTGCTTATCAGGGCGGGTGGTATGGTGGAAGAGGGTTCCATAAAGCGTGATCCGGACTCTCTTCGGGTGACCTTCAGGGTGACGGATTTTGAATCCTCAGTGACCATGGAATACACCGGAATTCTGCCTGATCTATTTGCCGAGGGGCAGGGCGTAGTCGCGACGGGCAGGCTCAATGGCAGCCGGATGTTTGTGGCAGACCAGGTACTGGCGAAACATGATGAGAATTATATGCCGCCGGAAGTCATAGAGTCCCTCGAAAAGGCCGCGGCACGGGCCGAGAAAAATACCGCCCAGGCCATACCCGAGTACTGATTCAGGCTAGCATTTTAATCCAGATCCCCTGGGGAGAAGTTTATGTTTCCGGAGTTCGGACAGTTTTCGCTGATACTCTCGCTGTTGTTGGCCAT
>JBBQMX010000026.1:0-9559 GCA_038329375.1 Pseudomonadales bacterium
CGTACGCTCAGCGGCGCCAATAGCCCGCATGCAATGGTGTACGCGACCTGGACCAAGGCGGCCCTGGGCGATTTCAAAACCGCGGCCAGGGCCGGCAATAAAGGCGCTATTGGGCAGGCGCACATTCTCAAACGAAACAACACCGTGGCCATAAGGCTCATCGTAGGCACCGAACACCGGCAGCATGCGCTCCACTTTTACGCCCGGCGTTTCCATCGGCACCAACACCATGGAGTGGCGGAGATGTTTGTGGGCATCCGGGTCAGTCAGGCCCATGAAGATGGCCACCTTGCAGTCGGGGTGGCCAACGCCGGTGCTCCACCATTTGCGGCCGTTGAGAACCACTTCGTCGCCTGCCACGATAGCCGTGGCTTCCATGTTGGTGGCGTCCGAGGAGGCTACCGCAGGTTCGGTCATGCAGAAGGCCGAGCGCACTTCGCCGTTCTGCAGGCGGGGCAACCATTCAGCTTTCTGTGCATCGGAGCCATAGTGGATCAGCACTTCCATATTGCCGGTGTCCGGCGCGTTACAGTTGAAGATTTCCGGGGCAATAAAGCTACGGCCGGTTTCCTCGGCAATCAGCGCATAGTCGGAATTGAGAAGGCCACAGCCGTTTTTCTCGTCCGGGAAAAACATGTTCCACAAGCCCTCGGCTTTCGCCTTTGTCTTGAGCACCTTGATGATGGGCAGTACTACCCAGCGGTTCTCCTGCGCCATCAGGTCCTTGTAGTACTGCTCTTCGATGGGAAATATCTCTTCCTTCATGAAGGTTCTGACGCGATTGAGGTAATCCTGGCCTTTTTCAGAGATAGTAAAATCCATGACGGTAGTCCCCGGCGGCGGTGGTTCCGATAGTGATTTCCAGTCTAAAGACCGCCTTACTATTACGCGACTGAATTATTCTTATCGTTTATCATTAGTCATACTTATTGCCAAGCGAGCTCCACTATGGCGCTGAACCGTCTTGATCTCAACCTGCTGCATGTATTTGATACGATTTTCCGGGAGGGGAGCCTGACGCGGGCAGCCCATTCACTGCACCTTACACAACCGGCTGTGAGTCATTCCCTCGCTCGATTACGGGAGCATTTTGATGACCCTCTGTTTACCCGTCAGGGCAATCAGATGGTACCTACGCCGCTGGCCCGTCGCTTTGCGGAATCCATGCGGCCGGGCCTGACCCAGATTCAGAGCGCAGTGAACCAGTTCCACGCCTTCGATCCCGCTACTCAGCGGAAAACCTACTCGCTGGCGTTGCGGGACATTCTGGAGTCCACTTTCCTGCCGCGATTGATGCCCCGGCTGGACAATTATCCGGACATTGAGATTGTCAGCCAGCGAATTGCCCGGCGCGACATGGAAACGATGCTTGCCGCTGGCAAACTGGATTTTGCGGTCGACGTTCTGCTGCCGATCAGCAAACAGACCGGCCATGAGCTGCTTCGCAAAGACCGGTTAGTGGTGATTGCACAAGCGGCGGCGCCCGCAGAGGAGCCACGCACACTGTCGATGCAAGAGTATCTCCAGGCCCAACATGTCCTGGTGTCATCACGGGCCGAAGGGCCGGGTATTGAGGATTTCGAATTGTCGCGGCTGGGCGTTCAACGCAAGATTCGTTTACGTTGTCAGCATTATTATGCTGCCTGTCGCGTGGTAGAGAACACCCATCTGTTGCTGACCATGCCGGAAACCTATGCCCGGATTATTTCGAAGCATGCCCGGGTAGATATCATGACTTCACCAGCTGAGCTGCCGGGCATCGACGTTCATTTGTATTGGCACAAGCCATACGAGAAAGAACCGGCGCTGATCTGGTTCCGGGACCAGTTACATGCGGTTGCAGGGGACTGACAGAAGGCGCGCAGGAGGAAGCAGCAGGCCGAAGCCCGCTACCTTCAGATGGCGCCGACAGCAAACAGGAAGGCCGCGAAAGCAGCAACGGTAACAGCAAGCGCACTGCTAACAATTCCAAAGCCCCACCAGATAGCCGCGCCATCAGAGACAGAGACCACCACTTCCTGAGAGCGCAAGGTCCGGTAAAATGCCCAGGGGCCCAGGACAAAAGCTCCAACAACGGCAAACACCAGCCCCAGACTCAATCCGGCAAAGGTCCAGGTAGCCAGCACCATGGCGCGATCGGAAAGGTTTTCAACCACGCCGTGATGGGCAAGGAACTTGCGGCAAAACCACAAGATCAGCAAGAAAAGCAAGACGACGAACACGATACCGCCCGCCAGGGTTACTATTCGATAGAACACGTAAAATTTACTCCCGGGTTATAAGGGCGGAACTCAGGCTGGATACGCCGGAAACCAAGGCTCCGGCAAGGTTTCAAAACCGGGCCTGGCAAACAGGTAACCCTGATAAAGGGTAATACCCCGGGATCTCAACCACCGATACTCTTCTTCTGTTTCCACACCTTCGGCAACAATACGACCACCCAGTTCATTCATCATGGTGATAATACCGTTCACCACTGCCTGTTTGTTAGGCTCGGCGTTAACATTGCGAACCAGATTCATATCCAGTTTCAAAAAATCCGGAGGGCTGGCAACCATAATGTTGAGGCGGGAATAACCAGCGCCGAAATCATCGATGGCGGTCTGGAACCCCATTTCACCATAAGCCTTGATGATCGAAACGATATGGTCGGTAGATGACTGCAAATCCTCCGACTCCAGAAATTCAAAGATTATCTTGTTGGTGTCAAAGTTATAGGTCTTGGCTGCCGCGAGTGTCGTGCGGATACAGTACTCCGCCTTGTATACCGCATTGGGCATGAAGTTAATGCTTAAACGGCATTTCATCCCCAGCTTTGACGCCAGTTTGACCGCCTTGACCCGGCAAATCTGGTCAAATGAATAGCGGTTATCAGGCGTGACCTGGGACAAGATACTCCAGGCACTTTCGCCACCCAACCCGCGGACCAGCGCCTCATACGCATAAACGGACTGATCTGTAACATCCACTATGGGTTGAAAGGCGAAACTGAACTGAAAATTCAAACCTTCGCCACAGGCACATTGTTCGCATTGGTTTTCGTCAAACAGCTTTTCAAGTTTACTCACTGACACCACGCTCCGAATACACAAGGACAACTGCTAGCACCATAACATCGTGCGGACATTCTCATGAATACTGGTTTGCAAATACGTACAGTCAATATAGCCGGACTCTGTAACGAAGCAAACGCAGTGTAACGGCGCTAATGGCTTGCGTGTAGAAAAGTAATCCGACAATCTGTGGGCGTACTCAAATTTACAAGGAGGCGCTTTCCATGTACGAGACTATCCTAATCGCAGTGACCCACGGCGACGTCATAGGCCCTGAAGATGTCGCCGAAGCCATTCGCTGCCTGGAGGCTCTGCGTGAACAACGCGGCCTGGCGCTGGAATGGACCCGCTTTCCCTGGCCCTCTCACGCCTGGCACGAGCAACATGGCGAGGTAATGCCTGACGATGCACTCCAGCAACTGCAGGCTTTTGACGCAATTCTGCTGGGTGCGCTGGGTGACCCCGGTCCCATGGATGACCCCGACCGTTACCTGCTATCGGACAGCGTATCCCTCGCGCCGCTGCTGCAAATGCGCAAGGGTTTTGATCAATGGGTATGTGAACGTCCCGCACGGCTGTTGCCCGGTGCACGTCAGTTTCTCGCTGACGAGCGCGCCAAAGACATCGACATGCTGGTCATACGCGAAAACAGTGAGGGCGAGTACGTCGGTCAGGGTGGCCGCCTGCGGCAAGGCAGCCCAGATGAAGTGGCAACACAGATGGAGGTGTTCACTCGCCGCGCCACGGATCGTATTATCCGGTACGGCTTCGAGCAAGCCCGCAAGCGCGCAAAGGCGAGAGCTGCTGAAGGCAAGCCACGCTCGTTTCCGACAACAGGTGGTAACACCTGCGAAAGCCAGGTTTGCATCGTGACCAAACGCAATGCCTTGCGCTATTGGGGCGATATGTATTCCGAAGCCTTCGCCGAGATTGCAAAAGCATATCCCGATGTCGCCACCCACCACGAACTGGTCGACGCCGCCTGCATGAAGTTCGTGCAGTGTCCGTGGCATTTTGACGTAGTGGTTGCCAGCAACCTGCAGGGAGATATCCTGACAGATCTGGCAGCGGTGCTGTCCGGGGGCATGGGAGTAGCGCCTTCGTGCAACCTGAACCCGGATAATCCGGACATGCCGTCCATGTTTGAACCGACCCACGGCAGCGCCCCGGACATCGCCGGCCAGGGGCTGGCCGACCCCACTGCCATGCTGTTCACTACGGCCCGGATGCTGGAGTGGCTGGGCCGAAGCGATGACAAACTGAAAGCGGCAGGACAGCTTCTATTTGAAGCGGTAGCAGCTGATTTAGCAGAGAACGGCTCCACCCGCAGGGACACCCGCGTTATTGGCGATGCCGTTCTTGCCAGACTGAAGTGAAAACCTGAAAGGCCGCCTCCGGGCGGCCTGAGTTATCCTGACGCTTATCCAGCGTAGCCCAACGCCTTGTTGACCGGATTGAACAACTCCTCACCCCGGTGCCAGCGATCAAAATTCTCCAGAAACTGATCCGTCAGGGCACGCCGCCAGCCGATAAAATCCCCGGACATATGGGCTGTCATAATAACATTCTCCATGGCCCAGAGCGGATGGTCCGCAGGCAATGGCTCCTCCTCGAACACATCCAGCGCTGCCCCGGCAATCACATGGTAATTGAGGGCTTCCAACAGATCGTCAGTGTTCACGATCGGCCCGCGCCCGATATTGATCAACCGCGCAGTGTTTTTCATGGCTTCAAACGCGGTAACGTCAAACAGACCTTCAGTCTGTGGCGTCAGTGGCGCCGCAATCACCACGTAATCTGCCAGCCCCAGCTGTTCATAGAGCTGGTCATTACCATGCACAGCCACAAAGTCCGGGTCCTCCTGGCGGGCTGTGCGGGCAATACCGTGAGGGATCATCCCCACCGCCCTCACCAACCGCGCAATCTGTCGCCCGATAGAGCCCGCTCCGACAATCAGAACCTGTTTGCCTTCCGCCCGCTCCGTATCACGGTGCTGCCAACGATGTTCAAGTTGCAGGCGGATAGAATGAGGGAAGTCCTTGGTGAACATCAGAACGGTGCACAACACATATTCAGCGATCGTGCGATCAAAAATGCCCCGGGCATTGGTTACCTTGACCGGCCCGTCAATCAGTTCCGGGAACATCAACGCATCGACACCTGCACTGGTGGCATGAATCCACTCCAGTTTGTTCGCGGTCGGCCAGGCGGCAACCAGCGCTTCCGTGCGAAAATCCGTGACCATCAAAACATGAGTGCCCGGCAAGGTGTCCCGCAGGGTCTGCTCATCCGATGCAAAACGCACCTCCGCCCGAGCCCGCAACGCATCCAGGCCCGGGGGTTCAGCCTCACCTGGGGCGCTCAGGACGGTAACGACGATCTGCTTATCCGGGCGATTCATGACAGTCTCTCTCTGGTCGTGGGCGAGGTTTCAACCTCTGAATCATTATAGTCTGGTGCCTCACCTCACGGTGGTCAAATGCGGGCTATGGACAATAAACTGTGAATTGAAACAGAAATGAAAAAACACTGTCATTCAGGTCTTGTTCCCCTCTGATTTAAGCACTAACCTGCTGGGAGATTATTGCTTTCATGCCCTCAGGAGGTGCACATGCCAGACACCGCGAAAACCAGCGGACAGACCCAGCCCCGCAAGGTTAAATATCGCAAGACCAAAGCTAGCTGGCACCCAGCCATGCAGGCTATCCCGGTACCGGGCATCCGTCGCATGGTGAACCTCGCAGCCACCATGAAAGACGTGATCCACCTGTCTATTGGTCAGCCGGATCTGCCGACGCCCAAGCACATCATTGATGCTTACATTGATGCCCTTAACGCTGGCCAGACCGGCTACACAATGGACGCCGGTTTGCCGGAGCTGTTGGTCGCACTTCGGGATTACTACGGCAAGCGTTACGACCGCAAACTGACCCGGGACAACATTCTGATCACCAGCGGTGCCACCGAGGCCATGTATCTGGCCATCGCCGCGACTTCTGCTCCGGGTCGTCAGTTCATCGTGACTGATCCTTCATTCTTGCTCTACGCTCCGCTAATCCGGATGAACGGCGGGGAAGTCAAATATGTGCCGACACGGGCCGAGGACAACCACCAGCTCGATCCCGATGAAGTCATCAAGGCCATGGGTGCGCGTACCTTTGCGATCATCCTCAATTCACCCAATAACCCGACTGGCGCTGTTTATCCACGCAGCACCATTGAGACTATTGTTGAAGAGTGTGCTTATCGCGGTATCCAGATTTTCAGCGACGAAGTCTACGACCATCTGATTTTCGATGAGGACGAATACGCCAGCGTGCTGCGCTGCAGTGTCGATCTCGACAACATCATGTGTATCAGCAGCTTCTCCAAGACCTTCAGCATGGCAGGCTTGCGGATCGGCTGGGTGATCTCCAGCCAGGCTACCATCAAGGCGCTGCGGCGCTTCCATATGTTCACCACGTCAGTGGCCAACACACCCTCACAGTATGCGGGTGTCGCGGCGTTGACCGGTGATCAGCAATGCATCACCGACATGGTCAACATATACCGGGAGCGCAGGGACAAGATCGTCGAGCTGATCAACCGAACCCCTCATCTGAGTGGTTACCAGCCTGGCGGTGCTTTTTTCTCGTTCCCTAACCTGCCTATGCATGTAGACGGTTCCGACCTTGCCTTGCGAATGCTCAAGGAGACCGGCGTCTGTGTAGTACCGGGGGATGCATTTGGCGAACATACCGCCAACGCCCTGAGATTCAGCTTCTCGGCGCCTTCCGAAACCATCGAGGAAGCGTTCGACAGGATCATTCCCTGGATGGCAAAACAGCAGTTCTGACGCCATGTCAGCCCTGGAATATGCCACCATACAATGCCCTTACTGTTGGGAGACGCTGGAAATCAGCGTCGACCCCTCAGCCGAGGATCAGGAATATGTGGAGGACTGCCAGGTCTGTTGCCAGCCGATCCTGATTCATGCGGTCTTTGAAGAAGACCGTCAACTGCGGATAACAGCAATAGCCGAGAACGAGTAAGCCATACTCCGCCGCTTTACTTGAGCAGCACTCTCAGTTCCTTGAAATGATCAATCACGAAACGAGCTTCCGGCGCCAATCGCCGGTTACGGTCAGTGCGGTACAGGCACCCAGCCATGCCAGCCCGACGTGCGGCAGTCAGGTCATCAATAAAATCCCCCACATACAGCATCCGTTCGGCGGGCAGGTCAAAATACCGGGCAATCCTCAGTAAACCTTCGGGGCTCGGTTTGGGCGCGCAGTCCTCCCGAGTCAGTATGCGTCCGACAGAAATATCCAAAGTTCTGCAGGTGACCCTAACCGCCGCACGGCTATTACGGGTAAGAATCGCCATAGGCACACCGGCATCGTTTAACGCCTCCAGCAAGCTTTCCGCGCCCGGCATCCAGGTTGCCCGTTCAGCACCCTCCATCTCATGGCGATGCAGCACTTCGTGGGCGTTTGCCCGCTGCTCGTCATCAGTAAGAGTGGCCATGTGTTCCAGCACACCAACGCTTTCGGGAAACCCTAGATCACGCCGGATTGCGCGAAAATCCAGACCAGAGTTGACCAGTGTTCCGTCCAGGTCAAATGCCACCCCACGAAAACTTCGGGCAAGTGCCTCTGTCAGCTTTTGCATGCCTTCTCCTGTATGGCTAATAATAAATACACGCTTGCCCTAACCGGGCCGGTGTCTCAGGATACAGGTCTTTATCCGGAGTTCCGATTATGACGCGTCGCTTTATTCTGCCTTTGTTTGCAATAATGTTGTTCAGTGGTTGCGCCTCACTGTCGCCTTATTCCATCAGTGAGGGTGCACTGGAAGGGCATTTACAGAATGCCATCAAGGACTTTGACCGCCAGCAAATGCAAGCCGGGTCGCCCTTTGGCGTCTCACTGAGCAATGCTGATATAACCCTGGGGCCTGACGGTCGGGATGTGGCGGTATTGGATCTGACAGGTCAGGTTTCCCTGAATGCATTAATGACCCGCATCCCGGTGGATATCATTCTCAAGCTGGAAGGTGCACCAGTTTATGACAGCCAGGAGAAGGCGGTGTATTTGCGCCGGCTGCAACTGCTGGATAGCCGGATTGACTCCCCCTACTTCAAGGGTGACCTAAAACCTGTCACGGATACCGTGATGCGGGCAGTGGCGCAGATGTTGGAAACGGTGCCAATCTATCGACTGGATGAAAATGACTTCGGTCAGCGCCTGCTGGGCATCGTGCCCATGGACATAAGAGTTGCTCCCGGACGCCTGGAGTTTATCACCGCCGAATAATCATCCCGGCACTCAGCTCCTGCTGCAATGGCAGCAAGTCGAACTGACGCTCCGGGTGATTCGGATCTACCAGCACGGTGGCGGATTTATATACCCGGGGTGTGGAGTAAAGCAGCTTGATAGCCTTCCAGTGCGCGGGTGCCACATAACGATCACCGTAGTTCTCTTCAAGCCAGGCCCTGACGCGGGGCGCTTTGTTGGAAGCCATCTTGGGGAAGAAGTGGTGCTCGATGTGGTGGCTGAACCGGTAATGCAAACGGTCGAGAACCGGCAACGTGCGCACGCTCATGGAGTTATCCAACGGGTTATTGGTATCTGTTTGCGGGCGCAGAAAGTGATTGGTCAGGATGTAGCCCTGACCCAGCGCATTAGCCACCATAAACGGAATTACTACGGTGAACAGCGCGAACGGCCCGGAAAAGACCGCCAGTGTCAGCCAGGCGGCGATACACACCAGGCTCTGAATGATGGCTTTGCGACGGTTCATACCTCCGAACTGTTTACGACGTTTAGCTTGGAACCACAGCACCAATTGGGCATGAAAGCTGAACGAATAAGTCAGGAACAGGTAGCTGTACCAGGTACGTGAGCCCGGTGCCAGCCTGGTGAACTTCTTCTGTTTAGGATCAACCTTGTAACGGCGCAGGGTTCCAAAACTGTCAGGGTCCGAATCCCCCATATTGGTGTGGCCGTGATGAACAACGTTGTGCCATTTACGCCAGAACTCCGGTGGCACGATCATCGGGCCAAATCCCAGCCAACCGAAGAAGTTCTGCCAGCGCTTGCTCATACCAAGGGAGCCGTGTAGCACTTCATGGGCCAGCAAGGCCTGGGAACCGATGGTATGCCCCACCACCAAACCGATGAGCAAATTGACATACCAGGGCAGACCCGCTGTCAGAATGGTCGCGATACCGCCCCAGATCACCAGCTGCAGCGGTAAAAACCAGATCACCCGCCAGGTTTGGGTCTTAAAGGTATCGGCGGGCAATTCCTTGCGCATACGATCACGCAGCGCACGCTCGTCCGGTAACCCATAACTTACGGGCCTTAAATTTTCAGGTTTAACTGCAGCATTCATCATTCACCTATATATTTCAGCGTACATTTGTAAGCTGAATTTACAGAAACAGTGCTGACAGTACAATGGCATTTGGATAAATTTTTGATGAAGGTCAAAAAAGACATGTTGCGACCAAACCGATATGATCC
>JBBQMX010000027.1:0-9396 GCA_038329375.1 Pseudomonadales bacterium
CCTATGAGCTTGACTTCGCAATGGAGAACATGGAGGTGGATGCCTGGAACCGGCTGGTAGATTCCTTCACTGGTTTGAGAAAACTGAATTCGGTTCAGACTACTGGCGTTGCTTCCAGACAGGCGCTCATTGAGCAGCAGATGGATCTGATGATGAGCATCAGCAATGACGTTAAGGCTTTGGCAGGCGCAGGCATGTCACTGGGTTTACCGGATTTCAGTGTGGCCACCCCCCACGGGAACGTGTCGGGCAAATTGGTATTGCGCCATCCGGAGCTGCCTGACGATGAGCGGGCGGTCATAAGCCTCGTGATGCAGCGTCTGACCGGGGAGCTTTCAATAGCCATTCCGGTCGCTCTGGCGGAGGCGGAGCCTAAACTTATGACCGAACTGCTCCCGCTGATAGAGCAGGGTTTGCTGGTGCGGGACGACGACGCCTTCAAGCTTCAGGCTGAACTGAAAGATCTGGAATTGAATGTAAACGGCCAGATCATTCCTCTACCCCCGATGATTTAAAGACGTCAGCGCCTCCCTTACGAGCCTGTCAGTTGGTGATAGCGCTCCATTAATCGGGCTTCTGTTTCGACGTGTTTGGGGTCCACCGGAATGCAATCGACCGGGCAAACTTGCTGGCATTGGGGTTCATTGTAGTGTCCGACGCATTCCGTGCATTTGTCCGGATCAATCACGTAGATGTTTTCACCGGCGGAAATGGCCTCGTTAGGGCATTCCGGTTCACAGACGTCGCAGTTGATGCATTCGTCAGTAATGATCAGAGCCATTCGGTATTACCTCGGGAGCGGCGTCAAACAATGATGCTTAAGATTGCAGGGAAGTTACCCGAATTTACTTTTAAGGGCTGCTGCAACTTTGGGGTCTACGAATTCCGACACATCGCCACCCAGGGAAGCAATCTCCCGAATCAGAGTTGAGGATATATAGGACAGGTGGTTTGCTGGCGTCAGAAATATACTTTCCACATCCGGTGCCAGACGCCGGTTCATATCCGCAAGCTGGAATTCATATTCGAAATCCGATACCGCCCGCAGGCCCCGCAGAATAACACTGGCATTTTGTTGTTTGACAAACTCTGCCAATAAGTTACTGAACCCGGTTACGCGCACATTGGACAAGTGAGAGGTGGCGTTTTCAACCAGCGCTACCCGCTCTTCCAGCGACAATAATGGTTGTTTTTTTGGGCTGAAGGCGATGGCAACGATTACGTTGTTGAATAGTTTGCCGGCCCGCTCGATCAGATCAGTATGGCCGTTCGTGATGGGATCAAAAGTGCCAGGATAAATGACCGTGGTCATAGCTCTGCTCCTACTGGTTGAATCGCCGATAGGATAACAGTTTAGTGGTTAAATCGGGCAGCCGCACCCGGATTTCCGAGAGAGATCCGGGTCTCGGCGTTTTGCGGTGGCGCCTCAATTGTTGAACCGGGCGGTAAGCCTAGAGTTGTCGCTTGCCGTCTGTTATCGGATGAACATTTTGTAGACCAATTTGTGCAAGGCCGTGCCGTGGGGTGCGTAGACAAACTTGCCGCTGTTGAAGCGCTGTTTGCTGAAGATGCCCCTGGCATGAGAGAAGGTCAGGAAGCCTTCCTTGCCATGGTAACTGCCCATGCCAGAGGCACCAATACCGCCGAATGGCAGGTCATCCTGAGCAACATGCATCAGAGTGTCATTGATGCACATGCCGCCGGAGTGAGTCTGTGCGATTACATAGTCCTGCAGGTCACGTTCATAACCGAAGTAGTAGAGCGAGAGTGGTCTGGGCCGGTCATTGATGTAGGTGATTGCTTCATCGATACCGTTGTAACTGACCACCGGCAGAATGGGGCCAAAGATTTCATCCTGTAGAACCTTCATGTCGGCGGTTGCGTTCAACACCAGGTGGATGGGCATTTTACGAGTGCCATCCTTCATGTTTTCCTGAGCCGGATTGATCTCAATGACCTCCGCGCCTTTACTGCGGGCATCATCAAGGTAGGTTTGTAAGCGCTCATATTGTCGCTCGTTGATGATGGCTGTGAAATCATCGTTATCCCGCAGGTTGGGATACATTTCAGTGAATTGGGTGCGAAACTCATCAACAAACGTTTGTATCCGGTCGGCTGGGCACAATACGTAATCGGGGGCTACACAAGTTTGGCCAGCATTAATAGCCTTGCCGAATGCAATGCGTTGAGCGGCGTCTGTCATCGGCACGTTGGAAGAAATAATGGCCGGGGACTTACCGCCCAGTTCCAGTGTGACTGGCGTCAGGTGCTCGGCGGCAGCCCGCATGACCAGCTTGCCAACCGAGGTTGAGCCTGTAAACAACAGGTGGTCAAAAGCCCGGCTTGAAAAATCTGCTGCCACCTCGGCTTCACCGTTAACAACCGCGACCAGGTCCTGGGGGAATGTAGATTCAATCAGCTCTTTGAACAGCGCTGACGTGTGGGGGGTAAACTCGGACATTTTCACCATAACCCGGTTGCCCGCGGCCAATGCGGCCACCAAAGGTCCGACAGCCAGGAAAAGCGGGTAGTTCCAGGGCACAATGATGCCTACAACTCCCAGTGGCTGATAGTGCACTTTGTTGCTGGCAGGCTGGAACAGCACCGACACGCTGCGTCTGGACGGCTTCATCCAGCCATCCAGGTTTTTGAGGGTATAGTTGATACCCTGCACGGAGGGCATTATCTCTGCAATCAGGGTTTCGTCTCTGGATCGGCAGCTGAAATCCCGGTCGATGGCGTCCAGGATGCGGGATTCGTTCTTCAGCAGCACCCGCTTGAGGCGCTTGAGGTTTTCTTTCCGCTCGGTAGCTGAAGGCATGGGGTTGCGACGGAAAGCCAGACGCTGTTCTTCAAAGATACGCCCGGTGTACTGAATGTGCTTTTTGCTCTCGGTCAGTTGGACAACATTGGCGACCATGGTTTTATCCCCTTATTTGCATCTGACATTATTATTAGAGTATATACTCTAGTGAGTCAAGAGCGCGTCCGTGGCGAATCGGGCCAGATTTTCGCGTGGCTCCAGGCGCCACCGCGTAACCTGCTGTAAAACAAACTTTCCGACAGTGAGCGTATGAAAACCAGAGATAAAATACTGTTGTCGAGCCTCGAACTATTTAATGAGCGAGGTGAGCGAAACATCACGACCAACCATATTTCTGCGTATCTGGCGATTTCCCCGGGCAATCTCTATTACCATTTCAGGAATAAGTCCGACATCATTTACGAGATATATCTGGAATATGAAAAACTGGTTGATTATTACCTGGAAATTCCCGATGACCGACCTCTGACGCTCGAAGATCTGACCTTTTATCTGGAGTCCGTATTTGACGGGTTATGGAGTTACCGCTTTTTTCATCGGGAGCTGGAGTTTTTGTTGGACAGTGATCAGCGTCTGAGGCAGGACTACCGGAAGTTTACCAGCCGGTGCCTGGCGGCGATCAATCGGATTTTTGACGGTCTGGCAGAGGGCGGGGTGATTCAGTCCCAGTCTGAGGACCTGCGATCGGCGATGTCTCTGAACGTCTGGCTGGTAATCACCAACTGGCTGGCTTTTCTCAAAACTGCGCATGGGTCGGAGTTGTCCAACGATCTGTCGCTCGGCCAGCTCAAGCAGGGGATCTATCAGGTACTGACTCTGGAGATTCCTTATCTGACTTCTGAGTTTTACGAACCGGTAATGGCCTTGCGGGAGAAATACCGACATCAATTGCCGCTAGGGACGCGCTGAATAGTAACGGAACTTTCGGTGGGAGGTGGTGTCACACCCTTGACGCTGAAGAATTCGGACATTCCAAGGCGTCATCCTGAGTTGATCTCAGGTTTTAGCACGTCGCAAACCCTGACGTTTCACCCGGCCTGCGAATGGCCGGGTTTTTTTGTATCTACTGCTCAGGTTATTCCGCTGGTTCCAGCCATTGGGTCAGCGCACTCCGGCTTTCATCCACTCCTTTTTTTGACGTCGCCGAGAACATGATAAGGTGCTGCACACAATTGAAGGATTTCAGCCGGTTGGCGATGCCTTGCAGTGCAGTCTTGGCCTGGCCGAATTTCAGTTTGTCGGATTTTGTGGCCAGAATCATCAGGGGAAGCTGGTTATGTTCGCACCATTCCACCATCATCTGGTCAAATTCCGTGAGCGGATGCCGGATATCCATGACCAGGATCAGTCCTTTCAGGCTCAGGCGTTGTGACAGGTAATGGTCGAGATGCTTCTGCCAATCGTCTTTCATGTCCCGGGATACTTTGGCGTAGCCGTAACCTGGCAAATCAACCAGGCGGCACTGTTCACGGTTCAATGAGAAAAAATTGATCAGTCGGGTGCGTCCGGGCGTCTTACTGGTGCGGGCCAGTTTGCCATTGGCTGTGATGGAATTAATGGCACTGGACTTGCCGGCATTGGAGCGCCCGGCAAAAGCGACTTCAGCCCCGGTATCCGGAGGGCACTCTTCAAAACGCGAGGCGCTGACCAGAAAACGGGCACTGTTGAACGAAACGGTTTTGGCAGACAGATCTTCCGACACGGACAGGGGATTTCCTATTGGATTTCAGTTATCGGGGATTAATGTATAATGCTACACCAAATCCGGGCAGCGCGCAGAGTGTTGGTGCTGACGGCCCCCTCAGGGCCATCGAAGTCAGTATCTGTCGGCTGAACAACAAATAACGTGTTTTAGATGAGAGAATTGGAGCGAGCATGAAAAAACTGATCGCAGGTGTTGTTCTCGGCGTCAGCCTGACGGCAACAGCATATGGCGCAGGAGACCCTGCCGCAGGCGAGGCTAACGCAGCTGTGTGTGCAGGGTGTCATGGAGAGGGTGGTGCGGAGCCCATTATGCCGGTTTATCCCAAGCTTTCTGGCCTGGGAGAAAAATACCTTTATCAGCAGTTGGCGCTGATAAAGTCCGGGGATCGCGCGATTCCAGAGATGGCGGGTATTCTCGATAACATGAGCGATCAGGACCTGCAGGACCTGGCCGCTTATTTCGACCAACAGGAAATGACCATTGGCAAGGCCAATCCGGAGCTGGTCGAGGCGGGTCAGGCGTTGTATCGCGGCGGCAATCTGGCATCAGGTATTGCTGCGTGTTCAGCCTGCCATAGTCCGTCCGGCAAGGGTAATGACCCTGCGGGTTACCCGCGAGTGAGTGGACAGACTGCCGAGTATATCCAGAAGCAGCTTATGGCTTACCGTAATGGTGAGCGTGACTCTGGTGGTCAGAGTCAGGTAATGATGGATATTGCTGCCAGACTGACCGACTCAGAGATCGAAGCTGTATCGAGCTACATTTCCGGTTTGCACTAAACCGGTTTTGAGGGCCAGAAAAACCCCGCCTGTGTGCGGGGTTTTTTTCTGGTACAGGCGAACTTTGTAAGGTTATCGTGGTCTTAACTGGCTAATTGGCACTCCATTGTGTTTGATGGTTGTATAACAGCAGAGGTTTTTTATGACAAAAATGTTAAAAGCGGCGTTATTGATGATGGTTTTGGGTTCTTTCGGGGCTCAGGCGCAGGAGGATACCTGGCAGGAAGGCCGGCACTATACAGAGTTGAGCACCCCGGTGCCGACCACCAGCGACGATAAGATCGAAGTTGCCGAGGTGTTCTGGTATGGCTGCCCGCATTGCTACACCTTCAAGCCCTTGATTGAGGAGTGGGAGGCTAATATGGCCGAGGACGTTCACTTTGAATTGATTCCCGCTGCCCTGGGCCGCTCCTGGGAGCCTCATGCAAGGGCGTACTACACGGTCGAGGCTCTGGATAAGCTTAGTGAAACCCACGATGCGCTTTACAACGCGCTTGCCCGGGACCGTCGCCAGCTTGAGACCGCTGAGGCGCTTGCGGGATATCTGTCGGACTACGGTGTTGAGGAGGGTGAATTTATCAAAACATTCAACAGCTTCGGGGTGAATGCAAAAATGCAGCAGTCTCAAGCCAAAATCAGAGGCGCTCGCATAACCGGTACACCGACTATGCTGGTAAACGGAAAGTACACTGTCAGTGCCTCGATGACGGGTAGCCACGAGAACATGATTAAAGTTGTGGACTACCTTGTTGAAAAAGAGCGCGCTGCTCAACAGTGACTGCGTGATAGCACGGCCGAAGCCTTCCGGTTCGGCCGTGATTCGGTGTCAATCGTGGTGGATCCAGCCCCATGTACAGACGCATAAAAAAGCAATTTGACGGCTTTAAGGGTACTAGCGGTTCTGGCCGGGGGGCCTGTTCAGGTATGGATCACGTGCCTGAATTTGAGGCACACCGGCATATCCGCTTAATTACCTTCAATATTCAGGTTGGTATCAACACCTCGTCTTATCGACATTATCTGACCAGAAGTTGGCAACACTTTCTGCCTCACCGACACCGCAATGACAATCTTGACCGTATTGCCACCCTGTTGCGAAACTACGACGTGGTCGCCCTGCAGGAGTGTGATGGGGGTAGTCTGCGCAGTGGCTATATCAACCAGGTGCAGTATCTTGCGGAGGCGAGTGGTCTGCCCTATTGGCGGCAGCAGCTAAATCGCAACCTTGGGCCGTTTGCCCAGCACAGTAATGGCCTGTTGAGCCGATACCGGCCGCTGGATGTCACTGAGCACCGCTTGCCGGGCCTGATTCCCGGTCGTGGAGCCATCATTGCACGCTACGGTTCAGAGGAAGACCCTCTGGTGCTTGTCATGATGCATCTGTCACTCAGCAAGTCAGCCCAGCAGCGACAGCTTGGGTTTATCCGCGACCAGATTGCGGATTATCAGCACGTGGTGCTGATGGGAGACATGAACAATCATGCGGAGGAACTGTTGAATCGCTCGCCGCTCAGCGAAACCAACCTGATTCCACTTCCGGATACGGCTCACAGCTTCCCGAGCTGGCGGCCTGAGCGTGCACTTGATCACATCCTGGTTAGTCCGAGTCTTGAGATACGTCGGGCGGAAGTCGTGAGTTATCCGATGTCTGATCACCTTCCCATCGCACTGGATATCGCGTTGCCGAAAGGTTACGTAGAGAAGTTTTAAGGGGGCTTTAGCTGCAGTTGGCTCCGAGTTCCCGACAATAAAAAACCCGGCAGATAGCCGGGTTTTTTATTGCAGGCAAAACCAGTGTTACTTGATCTTCGCTTCCTTGTAGGAAACGTGCTTGCGGACCACTGGGTCGTACTTCTTGATTTCGATCTTTTCCGGGGTATTACGCTTGTTCTTGTTGGTCGTGTAGAAATGACCAGTACCTGCTGATGAAACCAGCTTGATTTTTTCGCGCATGATGCAGCTCCTTAGAATTTCTCGCCGCGGGCACGAAGATCGGCCAGCACAGCGTCAATACCTTTTTTATCGATGACGCGCATACCTTTGGTAGATACGCGCAGCCTTACAAAGCGCTTTTCTGATTCAACCCAGAAACGATGGTTCTGCAGGTTGGGCAGAAAGCGACGACGGCTGTGGTTCATCGCGTGAGAAACGTTGTTACCTGCAAGCGGACGCTTACCGGTAACCTGACAGACTCTGGACATACTTGCCTCCGACCTGAGCTAAGGTCTTGAAAATACGAATTCGTTTATCGCGCCTTTCGGTGCTCGCCAGACGCCGCCATACCAGGCTATGTAAAACACGGGCCAGCGCTCGCGACGTTTGGCACAACCTGAAAATTAAGGGACGCTTTTATACCAGAACCGTGACCTGAACGCAAAAAATTGTTGAGATTTTGGCCAGGATCACGGTTTGTTCTTACCACATGACTACATCAGGCCCCGTTCGGCCAGTGAGATGACTTCGCCATGCCCAACTACCATGTGATCCAGCACCCGGATATCCACCAGTCCGAGTGCTTCTTTAAGCCGACGGGTCAGGCTGATATCGGCCTGGCTCGGCTCTGCTACGCCGGAGGGGTGATTGTGAGCAAAGATAACCGCTGCAGCGTTTTGTTCCAGAGCATAACGGACCACCTCCCTCGGGTAGACTGCCGCACCGTCAATGGTACCGCGAAACAGCTCATGGTACTGGATAACTCGATGCCGGTTGTCCAGAAACAGGCCCGCAAACACTTCGTGAGGGTAAGTGCCGAGCCGGCTGCGCAAGTAAGCCCGGGTATCCTCAGGTGATCGTAGCGGGTCGCCCTGGCGGAGCGGCTCGTCCATGACCCGGCGGGCCATTTCCATCGCTGCCTGAACCTGGGCATATTTTGCCGTCCCCAGGCCTTTCACATCACAGAATTGACGTCTGGAAGCCGTCATCATGCCTCGCAATCCACCAAAATTATCAATCAGATAACGTGATAGCGACATTACGGGCATACCTGCGGTACCGGTTCGCAGAAAAATCGCCAGCAATTCAGCGTCTGACAAACTGCCCGCACCGTGAGCCAACAGGCGCTCCCGGGGGCGTTCATCGGCGGGCCAGGCGGAATTATCCATGTTTGAATCCTTTCAATTGTGGGTTTGTTCAACGCTTCCTGCGTGCGGCGGAAGTTTAACACGCTTGTCGGGCTGTCGGGAGAGCCCGTGCGATGCTATCTTAAGGTCTCTGTTTTTGTTCATTTTGGATGCGGAGCAAGCATGACGCAGAAACGTATTCTGCTGGGTGTGACAGGTGGCATTGCCGCGTATAAAAGCGCTGAGCTGGTCCGGCTGCTGAAAAAGGCGGGCTGTTGCGTGCGTGTTGTCATGACCGGGGGAGCTGAAGCCTTTGTGACACCGCTGACGTTTCAGGCGCTCAGCGGCGAAGCCGTCAGGACCTCATTGCTGGATCCGGCGGCGGAAGCCGGCATGGGCCACATAGAACTGGCGAAATGGGCAGATATGGTTGTTGTGGCGCCGGCCTCTGCTAATTTCATGGCCCGTCTCGCTCAGGGTATGGCGGATGATCTCCTGACGACCGTGTGCTGCGCCACTGAAGCACCCATTGTGCTCGCTCCGGCTATGAATCAGGCGATGTGGAAAAACCATCGTACCCAGCGCAACCTGTCGTTGCTGGAAGCCGACCCGCAGATCATTCTCTGGGGGCCGGACCAGGGTGATCAGGCCTGCGGAGATGTCGGCCCCGGACGAATGCTGGAGCCGCAGGCAATTGCTGATCGGATACTGCTTGATACGCCTCAATCCCTGGCGGGGGTGCGGGTAGTGATTACTGCCGGCCCCACCCGGGAAGCAATCGACCCCGTGCGTTATATCAGCAATTACAGTTCCGGCAAAATGGGTTATGCGCTTGCTGCGGCAGCCAGTGCTGCAGGAGCTGAAGTCACTCTAGTCAGCGGTCCGGTTACGCTGGCTCCACTGGCGGGTGTGGCATTGCGGCCGGTCGTGACAGCAGAAGACATGCTCGCGGCCTCCATGGTGGCGGTAGACGAGGGCTGCGACATTTTTATAGCCACCGCTGCGGTAGCCGATTATCGCCCGCTAGCC
>JBBQMX010000028.1:0-9375 GCA_038329375.1 Pseudomonadales bacterium
GGGTTGCGGGCGACAATGCTGCCCTGCCCAATCAGAACCCATCAGACCTCAGCGACATTATTGGCCACTATGACCAGGCCAGTGGCGGACAGGTGAAACAGGCTATTGAGGCCGCCCGGGCAGGCCAGAAAGCATGGGCCGTAAGGCTTTTATCGGTATCGGCTTTGCCGAAGGCGATGCCATCGACGCTGCCGAAATGGTCGCATGGATGGAGGCCCACGGTCTGGGTGGAGTGGCAGCGCTCAAAAAGGGTCTGGACTACCTGTTGACCGAGGACCCGACCGAAACGCCGACTCTGGTGTATCAAGACGCTGATTTCACCGTGCTGGATGCTCACAATCACAGCATCCTCGGCAATGCCAGCCTGGCGCTGGAACTGGGGTACGCCCGGGCACGGGCGCGGGGATTATCGATCACCAAAATCCGTCATTGCCACAACCGGGTATTGGTGATTGGTTACCTGTCCCGGCTTGCGCGCCGGGGTATGAACGTGACCGCCTTCTGGCGCAACTCGCATGAACCTTTGATTGAGCAGGTGGTTGGGTTCAAAGCCGCTCACCCGGTTCCGGAGATATGCGTGTACAGCCTGGAAGATGTTCCCGATGATACCGAAAAGAATGATGGCATTACCCTGATTATGGCCAACCATGTTGACCTGCTGCCAAGCCTGCGCTCGGACTACGCCCTGACCAACCTTATGCGGCAAACCGAGGAAGATCTGGAAAAGCAGAGAGACCGGGCCCTGGTGGAAGGCCTGGAAGTGGACGATCAGATTTGGAAAACCCTCAAATCCCTGGCCGACCGGTTGCTGGTGGAAGCCTCCGAGTCTTCCCGCAGCGGCGCGGGTGCTGGCGCCAGCGACAACGACTGACTGGAGAAAAGCCCATGACAACCGCACCAGCTATTACACCCATTGCAACAGAACTGCCGCGCTCGAAAGCCCCCCTGGAATGGGCTGTCGCTGCCAACGGCATTCTCTTTACCGCCCAGATTCCGATTGACGCCAGTGGTCAGGTGGTCACTGGTGGTATTGAGAAGCAGGTTAGGCAAACTATGGACAACCTCAAGCATACGCTCGATTGTGCCGGAGGCGGCATGGCCAGTATGACCCAGGCCCTTATTTATGTGACCGACCGGAAGCATCTCCCAGTAGTCAACCAGGTCTACGCGGAGTATGTGAGCTCACCTTACCCCAACCGGGCCGCCATTATCGTCTCGGGCTTTGCGCGGGAAGAAATGCTGGTAGAAATTGTGGCATACGCAGCGGTGTCCGAGCCGACTTAGCCTGGAATTTACCCCCTCCTAACTCTCTTAAGTGCATCGTGTAACGACTTCATTCAGGCCGAGCTTGGCAGCCTTTGTTGCTCTGAGTTTGGCGTCGAGCACGCACAACTCTGTGATCTGCGGGTACCGTTTAATAACTGGTCTGAGTTTCTGCATGGCGCGTTTGATGCACACCCTACAAAATGTGACAAATGAGCATGAAAAAGTTCCGAGCCATATGTATTAGTATGCTGTAAGAACATATTGGTGAGCAGCAACCATGCCGATGACAAATAATACAAAGGAATTTGGCGATGTTCGCCCTTAAGTCGATGCTCAATCACCGAGTAGCGATGCTGTCGTTAACGGCTTTGCTGGCAATGCTTGCGTTCCTGGGCAACGTTTTTTCGGTCAGTCTTTTTTATGGAATAGACCTGATTTTCGGGTCTGTTTTTGTCTTCATTGCGGTGGCTTACGTCGGTGGGCTTGCTACGCTTTTTGTTGCGATTACGGGCGGGCTGTATACCTGGATATTGTGGGATCATCCGTATGCCATGGCCGTTCTTGCGACGGAAGCTGCGGTTGTTTTCTGGCTGAAGTGTCGGAAGGGCAAGTCATTACTGCTGGCTGATGGCCTGTTCTGGATCTGTATCGGCATGCCGGTGACGATTCTTTTGTACAGGCTGGTCCTGGATTTGTCGCTGGAAGCTGCTGTGTTCATCGCTCTCAAGCTAGGTATCAACGGGATATTCAATGTTCTGATCGCCGGTTTAGTGCTGTTTCTGCTGGACACAGAGCGCAACAGAATGTCTCCGGCTTATCTCGCGAGCGGCCAGATCAGAACCATCCTGTTCCAGACCATGCTCGCGTTGACGATAGCAGCAGGAACAGTTCCGATCATTCATTACGGCACTATTGAACGACAAAACAGTGAAAATGTCCTGGTGGCAGAGCTTTCAGGTTTTTTGAACCACCTTATCGTTGATTTTGGCCAGTCGCCGGAATCTGCAAGCGACTTTCTGGCTGATTTTACCACACATGCGCAGCCCGATAAGGCGCTGGCTTTTGCGATTCTGGACGAGTCAGGCAAGGTACTGGCGAGCCAGGGCGCTCCATGGATTCGGGAAGGAAAGCAGAAGCCCGGATCAACGCTGACTGAAGGACTGCGCCTTCTCGAGCCCGATCGCAACTTATCGACCATGCAAAGCTGGCGTGCAGGACGGTATGAGATGACACAGACAGTCGGCGACAGTTCCACCCGTACCTTTGTTGTTCAGACGCCAGCTTCACCCGTTGCAGTGCAAATGGAGAAGAACCGTCTCCGGTCACTGATGTTACTGGGCGGTTTGCTGTTATTCGGAATTCTTGTGTCCCGGGTCCTGAGTAAACTGCTGACGATCCCCATCTGGCGCCTGTCAACGGCGCTAAACAGCGCAACCAATGGCATCATCATAACCGATCTTGAAGGTCGGGTTGAGTGGATTAACAACGGGTTTACACTCGTATCCGGGTATCGGTTGAGTGATATAAGAGGGAAAAAACCGGGCCATTTCCTGCAAGGGGCGGGCACCGACCAACAAACCGTCGCCCGCATTCGCCAGGCGTTGAAGGAGAAACGAGCTTTTGAGGAGGAAATTCTCAACTATGGCAAAAATGGCCAAGCCTACTGGATACGTTTTAATTGCGAACCCCTATGCCGCGAAGATGGCGTGATGCAGGGCTTTATAGCTGTCGAGACCGACATCACAGAGCAAAAAGAGACCGCTGATCTGGAAAAGTTTGGCAGTGAGGCGTTAGAAAAGATTGCGGGGAACGACTCCCTGCAGGACATCTATATCAACGTCATTACCAGCCTTGAGGCCGTGATCTCGGTGCGCTGTATGATTGAACTCAACGCCCCGGGGACCGAGACAGACAATTATGTCCCGAGAGCTTGCTTTATCAATACTGAGAGGGGAAGTATCAAACATTTCAGTCAGTGTCGATCAAGCCCGGTGCCTATTATTGATTCGGAAAGACGATCTCTGGGGATGCTCACGGTTTTCTGGGCAGATCCGCTAGAGCTCTCCGTGCGAAATAGAGAGACTCTTGAAAAAGCGTCGCGGTTGATTGCCATTGCTACTGAGCGTTTTTGTGCTGATCAGAGACTGCATGAGTCGGCCAGTGTCTTTCGCTATGCGAGCGAGGGCATTTTTATCACCGACACAGATTTTTCGATCCTTGATGTGAATGCGGCCTTTACAAAGATTACGGGTTATGAAAAGAGCGAGGCACTGGGGCATAGCCCGGAGCAGCTATATTCGAGCCAGCAAAATGACTTGCTTACCCCTCAGGTTTTGCAAGAGCTCGATAAGGTTGGCGAATGGCAGGGCGAGGTGCACATCACCAACAAACTTGGAAATGCGGTTGTTATTCGTCAAAGCATGAGTGTTATCCGGGGTGAGAGCGGAGAGGTGTATCGGTACGTCTGTCTTTTGAACGACATAACGGAGGTCAAGGAGTATCAGAGGCAGCTTGAGAGCATGGCACAATACGATGCGCTTACCGAACTGCCGAATCGGGTGTTACTGGGTGATCGCCTTACCCTGGCGATGCGGCTGGCTGAACGAAACAACCAAAGGCTGGCGCTGCTTTTTATCGACCTTGACGGTTTCAAGCAGATCAACGATACCCTGGGCCATGGGGTCGGTGATGACCTGCTGAATAAGATTACCCGGCGTGTCTCACAGGAGCTCCGTGACAGCGATACCTTTGCTCGATTCGGTGGTGATGAATTTGTGGTTGTTCTGCCAGAGTGTGGCGCAAGGGAAAAGGCTGAAAGCGTCGTGAGCCGGATTCTATTGGCCATTGCCGAAAAGGTTCCGCTGGCAGAGAGAGAGGTTTCTATAACGGCGAGTATCGGCCTGACCTTCTATCCGCAGAGCGAGATTCTCGACGCTGACCAGCTTCTTCGTCAGGCGGATCAGGCGATGTACGTTGCGAAACAGAAAGGCAGAAATCGCTTTCAGTATTTTGATACTGAGAACGACAAGGCGGTTCGAGACCTTCATGGGGATCAGACACGCATCGAGCTTGGCTTGAAAAGGAATGAGTTTGTGCTTTTCTACCAGCCAAAGATCAATCTGCAAACGGGTGAGGTTGTCGGAGCCGAAGCCTTGATACGCTGGCAACACCCGGAGCAGGGTTTGGTTGCCCCAAATGATTTTCTACCGCTCATTGAGCACCATTCGCTGAGCGTGGACGTTGGTGAATGGGTCCTCAACTCGGCCCTGTCTCAAATGGCCGAGTGGCGCCGTCAGGGCGTTTATGTTCCCGTCAGTGTCAATATTAATTCATTTCATCTCAGGCAACCGCAGTTTGTAAGTCGGCTGGCGGAAATACTGGCATCGCATCCGTCGATTCCCCACGGGGAGCTGGAACTGGAGATTGTCGAAACGTCCGCACTGGAAAAGCTGGAGATCGTATCCGGGATTATAAGTGCCTGCAGTCAACTTGGCGTTTCGTGTTCCCTTGATGATTTTGGTACCGGCTATTCGTCTTTGTCATACCTGCGGCGCCTGCCTGTGGAAAGGCTAAAGATTGATATGAGCTTTGTTCGCGATATGCTCGTTGACGCCAACGATTTTGCCATTGTTCAGGGTATTCTGGGGCTGGCCAAATCATTCGGTCTTGCGGTGATCGCAGAAGGTGTCGAGACACCAGCGCACAGTGAACAGCTGGTAAAGCTCGGATGTGACTTTGGTCAGGGTTACGGTATCGCACGCCCCATGCCTGCAGCGGCAATGTCAGACTGGATGCGCCAGTGGAGCGAATCACCTTCAAGGGCTCTGAGGACAGAGATCGAGGATATTTCAATATGAAACAGTCAGGGCCCTCAAGACAAAAGCGTTAGTCAGGTTGAATCGGTGTTTTTCAATAAACGGAAAAAAGAATTACAGACTGCCCTTGATAAGCTCGAGGCGGCCGAAAATAGAGCGAAAGAGCTGGAAGCGGATTTTCAGGCAATCGAACGGTCTGTTGCGCTTTTGGTGCTTACAGGAGACGGGCTTGTCTCTAAGGTCAATGACACTTTGCTCAACATACTTGGGTACCAGAGCCATCAGCTAATGGGCAAACATCATCGCGTTCTTTGTGAGAGCGATTATGCGGGTAGCGAGGAATACATTACGTTTTGGCGGGAGCTGGTCACTGGCCATGTAAAACAAGGGCATTTTATCAATGTCGATGCTGCGGGGCAGAGGGTTTGCCTGGAGGCTCGTTACTTGCCGGTATTGACTGAGAAGGGCATTTTGAGCCGGATTATTGTGCTGGCAAATAAGGCCCCGGCGCATTGAAGCTCACAAAGCTTAAAACGGTCAAGCCAGAAGGGGCCGGCCAGATATTCCCACGGCGCCTGATTTTCCTGCAAATCGTGGGGATTATCGGTGGCTTTATTCTGCTGTTGAAGACTCGTATTCCCGAATCATGCCAGACAACTGGTCTTTGAGGTTGAGGCGCTGCTTCTTGAGATTTTCCAGGTGATCGTCGGAGGTGTTCTCTGCGCCTGTTTCGACGCGACGAACCGCATGATCAGCGTCATGGTACTCTTCAAACAGCTTTGCGAAATGATTGTTGCTGGTCTTCAGAAGATGAATGGTTTCTTTTGATTCGGGTATTTCATGGATCAGATCGTGCTTTTCCAGGGACATATAGATTATCTCTATGATCGGGGTGGGTTCCATTTATTCCGTGTTAGCCCTGTAGGCTACTCAGTTTGAGACGTTCGTCAATGGCCGTAGCAGCATGCCTTGTCAATTCAGGTGGAATATCCGTCTGTCTTGTCAAAGGTGTCGTAGAAACACAACCGGTTAGAGCCGGATCTTTTGGCTTTATACATCGCCTGGTCCGCGGTTTTCAGAAGTGCGTCAGGAGAGGATGCATCGTGAGGGTAGACCGCGCCCCGACTATGGGTGTGCGACGTCTTTCTCATAACTTGCCGCCCAACTGGTGCGTCCGAGCTCTATGGCGCGCGCAACGTCTGTTTCGGGAACCACCGTCAGATCCCCCAGTTCCCTTGGATCGTAATGAAAGACGCACAAACGTGAGGCAAATTCGGCGAACGGCAGTGATGCTTCGCCATGGCGTTCACCATTACTCTGGGTCGAGCAGTTAATGCCCTGACCCCAATCCTGGCCGCTGTCATTGTTGGGATTGAAAAAGTAGATGCGCATCTCGCCATCGCGATCAAGGTTGACCCGGATGAGTGTTATGGCATGGCGTCCCACGAGGCGCCCGCCACTGTCTGTGACTGCGATACCGGCTGGTTGCGGGTGGATAACGGGTATATTGCCGTTGTAATACGGGTGATAGCAGGCGTAAAAGTGGCGGATAAAATCCTCGTAATCATGGATCTTTCCGGTCTCCCGGCTAATAACACTGAGAAAGCCAAGCCCTACCCACCAGCCATACATTTCCGGGTTGATCCAGCGGTGCAGGTCGTCGTCGCGCACGCCGCACAAGCGCCCCATCTCACCATAAATGCGGTCAAGGTGAGACACCAGAATCAATGACACCGGGTCCACATCGGTTGGGGGTGCTTTTGCAAGGCCTGCTTCCAGGTGTTGTGAGGTAATTTGCTGACCCTCGAAACGCATGATGACATCGTCATCACGGGCCGCCCAGGCCACCAGCTGCAACAGAAAATCGGCGTCGTTGAAGGACCACATGGAAAGCCCGATGACCGACTGACACGTCGGGTTATTACCCTGTCCAATGCCCAGCGGTTGGCCCAGCAGGCTCAGTACACCGGCGAGCAAATACACCCGTGGAGGGTGCGCGTCACCGAAAACCGCGCTCAGTTTGTCAGCGGCTGCCGGGCACAGTTTCAGTCCGAGTTGCCGCCACAGGCCCGAAGCCACTGCAGGGGTGAACAGAGCACCACGTTCAAGAAACATGGCGAGGCCGTATACAGCCTGACCGGTTTCCGGATGAACGACCTGGTCGATCAGTTCGAGCACGATTTGACGGTAGCACTGAAGCACATCGTTGCCGGTAATGCTCAGGCCCAATGCCAGAGGAATCAGGTCATCCCGATGCCCTCGCAGGTGTCGTAACAGCATGGGATGGTAGGGAGACACCATGCCGGTTCCTTGCATTGCACTGGCAAAGCCCTGCGCCTCTTCAGATAATGCTGGTTCGTCCATGGCGGCCAGGCGTTCGCCGTAGACTGCAAAGCCCGGATCATCGCGGCATCCTTTGGTGGGTCCGAACAAGGCGCTGACCAGGCCAGCCGCTTTGTGCATGCCAGCGGTTTCGATTTCCGGATCAAACAGGCATTTGGCAATCTGGCTGACCATCTGCTTGATGCTGTCTGTTTGTATCGGGCGCTGGGCCAGCAGGCGTTTTACTTCATCTACCAGGCTGTCGAGAATGCTTTCATAGCCCAGCCTGTTGAGCAGGTACTGATAGAGCGAATTGACGATTTGCCCCAGCCCCTGTGGCCGCTCCCGATCCGCTTCGCTCATCTGGCCTGATAGCAGGTCCAGATTCAATGCCGTCACCTGGGTCAGAAAGTGTCTGGCCTGCTCTGCGGAAATTCCGGGATGGAGATAATCACCCATAGCCACGGCAAGTAGACGAAGCTCACTCAGGGCTTCGATAGCGGTGAAGCCCGGAGCTCCCTGGCGTAGAGTTCGCACGGCAAGCGCGGGCCTCAGGATGGCTGGTCGGCCCCAATCACTGTTGGTAAACACGCCCCCGGCTTCCATTGCCGGTACTCGGGCGTACAACGCGTCCAGCCCGCCGGGCACTTCCATAGCGTGAAGTGACGCTTCCAGTACCTCTGTGTTGAGCGCTATGGGGTTGGCCTGGCGGGCAAGCGCAAGCTGTTCGAGGGCTTCGTCAAATTTTGCAACAGCAGCGTTGGTATCTGGATCAGAGCTCTGAATCGCCACAATATTTTCCTTGTTAAATAAACGGATCCGTCGGGATGTTTCCAAGATGCTCTTAAGGCGTTTCGGAAGCAAACTATTCCGGGGCTTTCGTTTCTATTTGCGGATGTTGCCTTGTTGTTTAGAAATTGCATTCCATTGCAACGCTCTCGATCAAAGGTAAAGCATGGGTACACGGACAAACCTGTTACGATGGCACAAAGCTCCGTCACAAGCCGTATAGGCGATGACGGTAAAAAGGAGCTGTTCTATGTCACCAAGGAACGAAGAACCGGGTCCGGACGCCCTGTACAGAGCTATGGAGCGTCAATCCGCAGGTGCTCTCAATGCGGGTGCAGTGGCTAAAGTTACCATCCAAACATTGAGCAAGGTGGACGTCATACTGACACCGGTGATTGGCGAAGTGGGTGTAAACGTCCTCTTCAAACGCTCGCTGCACCTGACGAGCAGAACTTTTCCGTGGCTGACAATTGCAGAGAATCACGGAGATACCGGCGATCTTCTTGCAAGTCTTGGTGCGCGCCTGGCGGGCCGCGATACGAATGAAGCTGTAGAGGCAAGTTCGGCCCTGTTGGCAGGCTTCACCGAACTACTGGCCACCTTGATTGGCGAATCCTTGGTCGAGACCTTGCTGGGTTCGCTCAGCGCATCTCTGGCACCCTCTTCTAAGCAGGAAACAACACCTAAGCAGGACACAACATCATGACCAAGAAGGTGACCATACATCCTCTCAAAACCGGTGTGCAGGGGCTTGATGATATCCTGGGCGGAGGCATACCTGAATATTCCTTCAATCTCATTAGTGGGGCTCCAGGCGCGGGCAAGACCACGCTCTGCCACCAGATCATGTTCGCCCAGGCAACGCCTGAGCGGCCCGCGCTATTCTTCACGGCGTTTGGCGAACCGCCGTTAAAGATGCTGCGCTATCAGCAGCAGTTCAGCTTTTTCGACTCCGATAAGGTCAATGAGTCGATTCACTTCATTAATTTGAGCGCCGAAGCCTCGACGGGCGATTTTGATCAGGTACTGGCGCGCATCACCCAGGAGATCGAGGCATTTTCTTCAGCGTTGGTCTTTGTCGATTCGTTCCGCTCAGTTTTACGGGACGCAGAACACCAACCCGAGGATTCGAGCCTGCAACAGTTCCTACAGCGTCTCGGGCTTCATCTGACCGGCTGGCAAG